>CAYLMR010000093.1:0-8520 GCA_964384885.1 uncultured Bacteroides sp. | reverse complement strand
TTAATAAATTAAAAAATAGGAAAAACTAAGGCCTATAGGCCCTATAAGGCTTATAAGCCCTATAGGCCTTAGTTGCTGATTGCTGATTTACTTCTTGAAGAAGCGCTTATAGAGGCCCTGGAAGCCCTGGCCGTGGCGGGCTTCATCCTTAGCCATCTCATGCACGGTGTCGTGGATAGCGTCAAGGCCGAGCTCTTTGGCGCGACGGGCTATGCGCATTTTGTCTTCGTTGGCACCTGCTTCGGCAGCCATACGCTTCTCGAGGTTGGTCTTGGTGTCCCAAACACACTCGCCGAGCAGTTCGGCAAATTTGGAAGCATGTTCAGCCTCCTCGAAGGCATAGCGCTTGAAAGCCTCGGCAATTTCGGGATAGCCCTCGCGGTCGGCCTGACGGGCCATAGCGAGATACATGCCCACTTCGCCACACTCGCCGTTGAAATGGGCGGTGAGATCTTCGATCATCTGGGCGTCGGTGCCTTTGGCTTCGCCGATCTTGTGTTCGGTTACAAACACGAGGTCTTCGCTCTCATCGAGCTCTTTGAACTTTGAAGCGGGAACGCCGCAAACGGGGCATTTTTCGGGAGCATGCTCACCTTCGTGAACATAACCGCACACGGTGCAGATGAATTTCTTTTTCATAATAATTTGATATTTTTAGGTGGATAATTAGTTGAAACGTAACAGCGCCCGAGAGCGCTTTTAGCTTTGCAAAGATACAAATAATCGCCGGGTTTGCTCAAATATTTTCGCGCCGAATTTTTCACGCAGCCCGGAGTCACGAGCGGGGCGCGCGGATGCGCTTCATGGTTCTCACCACCGAGAGCGAGCAGAGCAGCGACAGCAGCGCGGCGATAGCCAACCCGGTGAGCAGCGGCAGCAGCGGCGACGCCCCTCCGAGTCCCATCTCGCGCATATCGCCGAGCCATTGGGAGCGCGCTATGAAATTGAGCGCCGCGCAGAGCAGCCACACCGCCAGGTTGACCCCGCATACCAGCGCGCAATAGGGGCGCGAGAGGTCGGCCACCGAATAGCCTAAGGTGATGAGCTTGCGAAGCATCACGGCGCTCCGCTCCAACATCAGCCTTACTATCAGCAGCAGGATGAAAAACGACAGCAGCGAGATCACCGCGCCTACCGACACAGTGAGCGACGTCACTATGCCCAGGATGGCGCTCACGGCTCCCGAGGGGTCTTCGGCGCCCGCAAGCTCATAGTCGTGAGCCTCGGCAAAATCGGTGAGCAGGGAGCCCCCGTCGGCGTCGATTTCGGCTATCAGGCGCTCGGGCAGCGGCTCGGGGCCCGGCGCGAAGGTGGCGTTGGCCCACTCCATAAACCGCTGAGGCACCGCGATAGTGTTGATTCGCGACGAGAAGCCCGCTATCCTTGCCGGCAGCTCGACCTGACGCCCCGAGCCGCTGAGGGTGACCGACAGCGGGATGGCGCGGATAATATCCTCGGAGATGCGCGGATAGCCGCGCGCGGGGGCGAAGCCGAAGTTGTAGAGCGCCAGATAGTCGCGCGGCAATATCACCGGCACCTCGGCGCGCGGATTCTCGGGGTCGAAATCCCAGCCATAGGGCTCGATGTCGAGATAGCTGTCGGGCACCGACTCAAAAAACATATAGGTGCTGAAACCGCGGCCGGCAAACTCCACCGCCCCGGTGACGTTGAATTGCGACGCCGCGAATCCGTCGGCCCTCCTCACCGGCGCGAGGGCGCGCAGCTCGTCGACCTCGGCGGGGGTGAAGCCGTTGTCGGCGGCGCGCAGCGGGGTGACCTTCTTGCTGAGGGTCACATAGCGGGTGGGCGCCTCGTTGTCGCCGCTCGGCAGGGGGGTGTTGAGATCGCCGAAAAACTGCAGGGCTATCACCACTATGGCCATGCCTATCAGTCCGGCCAGGATATAGCCCGAAATCTGGGCCATCGGAATGTTGTGGCGCAGCAGCCTCACGAGCGGGCGGGAGAAAAACGGTCTGTAGTGTGTCATAATTTGATTGTAACGGCGTTTTTGATCATGAGCGGGTTACCTACCGAGGTGGTGATAATTCCGGCGCCTGAGGCGGCCGCACGCTCCTCTATCATCTCGGCGGCGATGAGATTGTTGCGGCTGTCGAGGTGGCTCACCGGCTCGTCGAGCAATATGAAGTCGAAAGGCTGGGCCAGCGCCCTCACTATCGCCACCCTCTGCTGCTGACCTACGCTCATGCGGCTCACCGGCACATCCATCCTCTCCTCGAGGCCGAGCCGGGTGAGCATCGAGCGGATCTCGTCGGGCGAGAGCGCCGAGGTGAGCCGGTTTTTGACCTCGATATTCTCGATGGCTGTCAGCTCGCCGAAAAGGCGCATATCCTGAGGCAGCAGCGCGATGGCGCGCCTCCTTATCTCCACCCTCTCGGCGGGGGTGAGCGAGCGGATGTCGCGGCCGTCAAACTCTATCTTTCCCGTATAGTCATCTCTTTCGCCGCAGATAAAGCTGAGCAGCGACGACTTGCCGCCCCCCGACTCGGCGCTCAGACACACCCGGCAACCCCGGGTGAAGGTCACTTCGCTGAGCCATATCTGCGAGTCGCACACCGGCGGCTGATTTTCCATGCCGTGAAACACCCGCGGCAGGAGATTGGTGAGAGTGATGGAGTTCATTGACGATAAGATTATTTTTTCAGAAAACCGGCGACAGGCTCGCAAGCCGGCCGCCGGTAATGGTCAGATTCTTAAATTAACGGGGAGGAAACGGTTTACTCAAACTCAATCATCACCTGATCGGTGCCGACAACCTGGCCGGGAGCGATGAAGACGCGCTTCACGGTGCCGTCAAATTCGGCAAGCACATCGTTTTCCATCTTCATGGCCTCATAGACGAGCAGGGGTGAGTTTTTCTTCACTGCGTCGCCCGGCTTAACCTTAACCTCGATCACGGTGCCGCCCATAGGCGCCTTGAGCACCGGGCCGGTGATAGGCTCCTCTTTAGGCTTGGCAGCCTCTTCGGCAGCCTTTTTCTCGGCCTGACGGGCCTGTTCGCCGGCATATTCCTCGTTGCGGCGGTTGCGCAGGAAACGGTTGGCCACGGCGGGCAGCAGCTCCATGAGCAGGTATTCCTCTTTGTTTTTGGCAAGTTTCACTCCGCCGAGCTCGGCAATCTCGGGATTTTCGGGCTTGCGGTATTTCGACACGTCGTAGGCTTTTTCCTGAGCGTCGCCGGTGATTTTCTCGCGGAAAGCGGGGTCGATAGCCACCGGAGTGCGGCCATATTCACCCTTTACGAGCGAGATAAACTGGTTGGAGGTGTTGGTGTAGTCGGGCACCCCTTTGCGGCGGTCTAAGGCAAGCAATACTGCCTGCTGGCCCACGATCTGGCTGGTGGGGGTGACGAGGGGCACGAGGCCGGCGTCGCGGCGCACCTTGGGGATGAGCGCCATGGCGTCGTCGAGCAGATCTTCGGCCTTGAGGTCGCGCAGCTGAGCCACCATGTTTGTATACATGCCGCCCGGCACCTCAGCCTCCTTGACGATGATATTGGGCTTGGGGAAGTGGAAATAGGCCTCGACGGCGTGGCAGTGGGAGAGCAGAGCCTCCTCGTCGCCCGCTTTGGCGGCTGCGATAGCTTGGTCGATGTGGGCCTCAACCTCTGCGGGGAGCTTGTCGGTGAGGGGGTCGAACTCAATGGGCATTTCGCCGGCGATGTCAAACTGCTTGAGGCCCTTGCGTGCTTCGAGCAGCTCGTTGCGTATTTCTCTCACGGCCTCCATGTTGGCTTCGATCTCCACGCCGAGCTTTTGGGCAAAGAGATAGACGAGCTCGATGGCGGGAGCGGCCGAGCCGCCGCCAAACCACCAGATGTTGGTGTCGAGAATATCCACGCCGTTGATGATGGCCATGATCGACGAAGCGAGACCGTAGCCGGGGGTGCAGTGGGTGTGGAAATCCACGTCACACTTCACGGCGCCCTTGAGCTTGGAGATAATAGAGGCGGCGCGCATGGGGCTCACGAGACCCGCCATATCCTTGAGGGTGATGATCTTACAGCCGAGGCGCTCCATCTCAACAGCCTTGTCGACGAAATATTGGTCGGTGAAAATCTTTTCAGGCTCCGGCTCCTTCTTGCCGAAAAGGCGGGCGAAAAATCCCTTAGGCTCCTGAGGCTGGGGCTTGGGGTCGACGGTATAGCACACGGCGCCGTCGGCAATGCCGCCGAGCTCGGAGATGGTGCGGATAGAGAAGCTCACGTTGTCGATATCGTTGAGCGCGTCGAAGATTCTCATCACGTTGAGACCGTTTTTGATGGCCTCCTCATAAAACTCCTTGATCACCTCGTCGGGATAGGGCACATAGCCGAAAAGGTTGCGGCCGCGCGAAAGGGCCGACAACAGCGATTTGCCCTTCATGGCCTCTGAAGCCTTGCGCAGACGGTTCCACGGGCTTTCGTCGAGATAGCGCATTACGGAGTCGGGCACTGCGCCGCCCCATACTTCCATGATATAGAAGCCTGCGTTCTGATAGAGGGGGAGCAGACGGTCGATAGTCTTCTGATCAAGACGCGTGGCGAAAAGCGACTGCTGACCGTCGCGGAGGGTCAGATCGCGGATTTTCAGTTTTCGTGTAGCCATATATCTGTGTTTGATTTTTTGTTATGAGCTTGTTTGTGGGGTATCCTCCGCAAAAATAGCACAAAAAAACCGAATCCCGCGAGTTTTGGGGTTATTTTTTCTCCCCGCCGGAATCTTTGTCCTGATTAAAGAGCTTATCCTGCTCGTCGAGGTGGAAATTGCGGCTCAGCAGGGCGATGAAACGGGTTATCTCGGCCACGGCGCGCTCTGTCTCGGGCGAGATCTCTTTTTTCGACAGGCGGAGCATCAGCATGCCGTAGAGGGCGTTGAAGCAGGTTTCGATTTCGCCGGCGGGAGCGTCGCCGCTTTTCGACCTCAGCTCTACGATATAGGGCAGCGCGCGGTAGAACTCGGCGGTATAGTCGCCGAACTTCGGGTCGGCCAAAAGGGCCTGGTGGAGAGCCACGAGCGCCGACAGCATGTTGCGGTTGATCTGCAGGTGGCCTGATTTCTCCACCCCCTCGCGCCTCATCATGTCGATGAGCGACTCATACCATTCGGTCATTTCGCGCCGCTGGTCGTCGGTGAGGTCGAAGCGCGAGATTACGTTTTTCTTTATCTGCTCGATGTCGAGGTTGTTGGCCCGGATAATATCTTCGATCTGCCACATATATAGGATATATTCGGCAATGTTTTCCTTGCGTTTTTGTGAAGCTATGATCATAGTGACGGTTATGAAATTAATTGTTCAGCAAATATAACAAATTTCCGCCGGATATTTCTCTGAGCTTTGCCCTCTATTTGCCGCCGATTTCTTAACTTTGTCGCCCGATTGAACAATTCCACCCCCTAAACAACGAGAATCAAGATGGATATGGATATGGAGCAGACTTTTCTGTTTGTCACCGAAATGATAGGCACCGTGGCCGCCGCCATCTCGGGCATACGCCTCGCCGCCACCAAGCGCTTCGACTGGTTTGGCGCCTATACCGTGGGCCTTGTCACTGCCATCGGAGGCGGCACTGTGCGCGACGTGTTGCTCGACATACCGGTGTTCTGGATGCAGAGCTGGGTCTATCTTGCCGTCACCGCGCTGTCGCTGGTCACAGTGATGGTGTTCAGGAGTTTTCTCGTGAGCCGCGACAGGATTCTCTTTATTTTCGACAGCATAGGGTTGGCGCTCTTCTGTGTGATTGGTATTCAGAAAACTCTCGCCGTGGGTTATCCTATGTGGGTGGCCGCCGTGATGGGCATTATCACGGGCGCCTTCGGCGGTGTGTTGCGCGACCTGCTCATCAACGAGGAGCCGCTGGTGTTTCGCAAGGATATCTATGCCACTGCGTGTCTCGCCGGCGCGATATGCTACTGGGTGGCTCTGCTCCTGGGAGCCGACCCGATGACTCAGCAGATAAGCTGTGCCGTGGTGGTGATAGGCCTGAGGGTGCTCGCCCTGAAATATAACCTCTCGCTCCCCACGCTCGCGCCCGTATCCCCCGATCAGCTCCGCAAAATCAAGAAATCATGACCCTTCCCAACGACATAGATGCCCTCACCCTGCTGCTCGCTGACGCAAGCCTCACCCCCAAGCGCCGCGCCGAGATACTCTTTGAGCGGGGCAAGCTCTACTGGCGCGAGGGCAACCACGCCATGGCGGTGGCCGACTATGCCGCCGCCCGCGACCTTGACAGCACGTCGCCGGCGGCGGTGGCTCTTCAACATGCCTCCGACATCGCTTCGTTTTTCAATCCCGATATGTTTAATCCCTGACCGAGATAAGTCACACCGCGGGGCGTATGAAGCCGAGTTTGAGCTTGAGCGGAGATGTGCGCCGCTCAAACATCACCGGGCAGAGCTTGCGCCATCCCATTGTGGCGTTGCGCAGGCTGATGTTCACAAGGCCGCCGAGGTCGGGCAGCGATTCGCGTATTTTCCTTATGATATCCTCTGTTGAGCTCACTCCGCTGAGCTTGAGCTGAGCGAGGGTCGAGCCATATTGAATCACGGTGGCGAAGATGATGTCGGTGGAGCTGATAGTTGTCATAGCCGGTTATATTTAAATGATTTGACAACGCAAAGTTAGAGCTGAGATGGGGCAGTTTTGTGGCACACCTGTGTGAAAAAGATTAAAAATTTGCTCATTTTACGCCAAAATTCTAATTTTGTAGAAAATTACGAATCTATATTCATCTAACCATCCCCAAAACTATGAAGAAACTTCTACTCTCTATTCTTGCTCTCGTGGCAGTAGTAGGTTTCGCCAAGGCCGAAACCATCACCGTTAATGTCAACGACGCTACCGACATTACCGGCGAACACTTTGCCGAAAAGCCCAAGGAAGGCACCAGCAACGGCGAGGCTGAGAAATGGCAGCCCCTCGAGTCGTTGAAGCTCGGCGATTTCCTCTTTGAGTTCTCCACCACCGGCAAGACCGCTCCCGCCTACTACAAGACCATGTCAACCACCACCGGCGGCCAGTACACCATCCGCGTTTATGCCGGCTCGAAAGTCAAGGTAACCGCTCCCGCCGGCTTCACCATGACCAACGTTAGCTTCAAAGGCTCTAACGCCGCCTCAGGCCTCACCCTCACCGCCACTCCCGGCACCATGACCCTCAGCGGCAACAACGCCGCCTGGACCGGCTCGGCCAGCTCATTCTCATTTGATGTAAGCGCCACATGGCGTATCTCGGAGGTGACTTTCAGCAACGAAAACGGCGGCACCACTCCTCCCGACGTGCCCGGCGACGACCTCCTCACCTTCACCAAAGCCACTCAGTTTGAGGCCGGCGAATATGCCATCGTAGCCGAGGGCAAAGCCGCAAAATGCCTCACCGGCAAGACCTACGGCTATATCAACGGCACCGACGTGACCGTTTCCGGCGACCAGGTTAAGGCTCCCGCCGAATGTGTGTTCACCTTCACCCAGGCTCAGGGCGGTTATTATATTCAGGACAGCGAAAACCGCTACCTCTATATGAAGGGCACCTACAACAGCTATAACTTTGCCGACGACCTCGGCGACACCGAAGACGGCGCCCTCTGGACCGTTTCGATCGCTGCCAACGGCGAGGCCACCATCACCAACGTTGCCAAGGCCAAGGTGATACAGTGGAGCGTGCAGTATAACAGCTATGGCGCCTACGCCGAGCTCACCAACGTGCTCCCCGTGCTCTACAAGAAAGAAAACGCCTCTGTAGGCGCTGTAGAGGCCGACAACGCCAATCAGCCCGTTGAGATCTACAACCTCCAGGGTGTGCGTCTCAATAGCTCCGACAACCTTCCTGCCGGCGTGTATGTGCGCCGTCAGGGCAGCGAAGTCACCAAAATTCTCGTGAAGTAATCATAAACTCCGCGCTATAAGCAGATTAGTCCGGCCGCTCTCGGGAGTCAGGCCGGACTAACTGTTTGTTCATATGGAGGAAAAATTTTGTCGGGTGAAAAAAAAGTCATAACTTTGCCTCACCAACTATCGCGGTAGTAGCTCAGTTGGTAGAGCATTAGCTTCCCAAGCTGAGGGTCGCGAGTTCGAGCCTCGTCTACCGCTCTTCTATTTCGGGCTGACGCCCTCAATGCAGTGTTGAGGGCGCCAGCCCGAAAAATTATTAATTATTTCCTCAGCAGGCTCATCAGCTCCTCGGCATTCGCCACAATCCACCGGGCTAAATCATTTAAGGCTAAACATTTGTTCCTCCTTAGCTCATCGACATGCATAGATGGCCTCGGTAGCCCGATATGCAGGCACCGCCCTTCCGCACATAAAGCAAATTCACTCTCGGAAGGCTTATATCGCGGCCCTATCCCATCTGCTACAATCCTAATTATGCTCCCGTTCTCTGCCAGAAGCCGATCCCTGAGCTCCTTCTCAGCTTTACTGATAAAGGGCGACACAAACACTCCCCCACCCCTGATTGTCTCTTCCCAAGCTTTTCGATTTCGGGCGGCTTCTTCTTCTGTGTAACGGCTGCTCACAATGGCAG
>CAYLMR010000092.1:0-8522 GCA_964384885.1 uncultured Bacteroides sp. | reverse complement strand
ATCAACCGCAAGGTGCTCGCCGACCTCGCTCTCAACAATCCCGCCGCTTTCAAGGCTATTGTTGACAAAGTGAAAAACGCCTGATAAGCACGCATAACCGTTCTATTCTTTACCATAAGAGGCTACACGTCGATAATCTCGATTGTGTAGCCTCGCTTTTTATATCTTATTGAGCTGTGGACCTATCCCCTCACCAGCCAGCGGCCGAGGCCGAGCATGAGGATACCCACCAGGATGCTCGCCACGAGATAGGCCACGGCGGTGAGCCAGTCGCCCTTCTCGCCCAAATTCCAGATATCGGCGGCAAACGATGAGAAGGTGGTAAAGCCGCCGCAAAAACCGGTGATGAGCAACACGCTGTCGTGGGGCGAAAAGATATAGTTGCGCTCAAGCACACCCATCAGCACTCCGATTATAAAGCAGCCTATGATGTTGACGAGAAATGTGCCGAGAGGATAATCGCCGTGAAAAAACATCGCCGAAAAGCGGCAGATGAGATAGCGGCCGCAAGTGCCCGCAAAGCCTCCGCATCCGGCTATAAGCATTGCCTTGATCATGACTTCTGACTGATGCTGCGCTCTATCGTTTTGATAACCCGGCAAGGATTGCCGACTGCCACACTATTGTCGGGAATATCTTTGGTGACTACGCTGCCGGCACCGATCACGCAGTTGTTGCCAATGGTCACTCCCGGCATCACACACACATTGCCACCGATCCACACATCGCTGCCAACCGTTATGGGCCGCGCATATTCCAGCCCCTTGTTACGCTCCTCGGCTTCAAGTGGATGACCGGCGGTGTAGAACCCGCAATTGGGCGCGATAAACACATTGTCGCCGAAGGTTACCTTAGCGCCGTCGAGAATCACGAGATTGTGGTTGGAGTAGAAATTGCGGCCCACATGAATATTATACCCGTAGTCGCACACAAAGGGTTGCTCGATGAGAATATCGCCCGCAATGCTTCCGAGAATACGGTGCAGGAGGCGTGTTCTTTCCTTCATCTCCTTGGGTCGGAGATGATTGTAGTCATAACACAGCTCCTTACACTCCAGACGCTCGGCTATGAGCGAGGGGTCATAGTTGGCATCATATATCATGCCCTGAAGCATTTTTTCTTTCTCAGTCATAAGAACAAAATTTTTGGACCTTAACTTTAGACGATGGGCCGTGATAACGCTCAGCGACGAGGCATTGACGGTAATTCGGCAACCATCCCCATCAACATAAATATTTTTACCACGGTGACAGATAATGGCCTTATCGCTGCTTAACACGCCACGGATGAAACCGATCACGTCATTATCAACACATCTCAGGCCAAGGTTGCGGGCTATCCGCTCCACTCCTAAAGGGGTGGTGTGGAGCCGGTCGAGATTGGTCTGGATATATTGTCTGTCAGTCATTCTCTCACTTTATCAAAGACTTGATGTAGTCGACCATTTCGGAGGGATTCTCGCAACCCAACATATATTTTTGGCCGGTGGTGAGTTTCACTAAAAAGCAGTCGGAAGATTTGCCGTAATAGGCGGTATATTTGCCTATATCCCCCTCCGAAAAGATGCCCCAGTAGCCCATAAAGCCACCCGAGCCGCAGATGCGCACAGCCCCCATTGTTGGCTGAATCAGCTCCACGCTCTCGATCTCCGCCATCGGAATGGTGTGGGTCATGAAAGGGCTGAGAACCTTTATCGCTCCGCCCTCGACACTTATAGCCCGCGGAGCAAAGAAGAGGCTAAACCCAACCATCACCACAAGCGCCACAAGCAAGGTATAGAAAACCGATTTCTGATGAGGATAGGTGTAGCAACATCCTGCGATAAACGCAACTATGACTACGGTAGTGAGGATGATGGAAAATGTGCTGAACTTGGTTTTTGATTTCATCACCAAAACGATTTTAATTTTATATCTACAAAGTTAACCAATCTTTCCCACTCCGGCAAAAATGCCGCTTCATAAATATCCGCATTGGGCAACCAATATTTCATTTTGAAAACAAAACAGCATTTTAGATTTTTTAAGTTGCATAATTAATGTATTTGAATTAATTTTGCACAACTTTTTGAAAATACCAAGAGTTTCCAAACATTCCACACTTCATTAGGCCTGCCTTGAAAATCTATTGTCGATAAGGCAGCTATTCCCCTATCAATGACTAAAATTCTATCTAAATTGTCAATCTCCTCCCGCACTCTTTCTCCTACCCCTTTCATGTCGCTCGTGCCGATAATTTTTCTTCTCGGCGAGCTTGTGACCTGCATAATCACCAAAGGCGCCGACAGTGTGCTCGACATGTCACCCGCTTTCCTGCTCTCGGCAGCTGCGGTGTGTGTAATCATCACCATATTTTTTACACGCCGCCCCAAAAAGACACTCCTGTTTGGAATTCTTAAGGGAGCGCGCCAGGTTGTGCCTGCCTATCCGCTGTTGCTGCTCATCGGCATGTTGTCGTCAACGTGGATGCTTTCGGGCGTGGTGCCCTATATGATCAATGTGGGTATGAGTGTGCTCAACCCCTCGGTTTTTCTGCCTACTGCCTGTATAATATGCGCCGTGATTTCGGTAGTGACCGGCTCTTCGTGGACCACCATAGCCACCGTAGGCGTGGCTCTAATGGGCATCGGCACACTCATGGATTATGACCGGGCATGGATAGCCGGCGCGATAATCTCGGGCGCTTATTTCGGCGACAAAATCTCTCCTCTGAGCGATACCACCATTCTCGCCGCTTCGACTATCGGCGTAAAGCTCATGACCCATATCCGCTCGCTCATGATCACCACCATGCCGGCAATGCTACTGGCGCTCGGAGGCTTCACCCTGGTTGGTTTCCTCACCCAGAACTCATCTGAAATCTCCGATCCGGGACTGATGCAAGCACTTTCCTCAACCTTCAATCTCTCGCCGTGGCTTATGGTGGTGCCTCTGGTCACCCTGCTTCTGATAATGATGAGGGTGCCTACACTCGCGGTAATGACAATAGGCTCGGTGGCCGGTCTTGTGGTGATGTTTATCGCCCAACCCCAGATTGTGGCCCAGCTCAATCTGCTCAACGGCTCTGACCTCGCCACAGTCCTCAACGTCACCTTTACCTCGACGGCTCTTTCGACCGGCAATGAGACTCTCGATGCTCTTGCCGCCACCTCGGGCATGGAAGGCATGATGCCCACCATCAAACTCATCAGCTGCGCCATGGTGTTCGGCGGAGTGATGATTGGCTCGGGTATGCTCACAACCCTCACCTCCTCCTTCATCAAGAGGTTGCGCAAGCCCGGCTCGATGATCGGCGCGACTGTCGCCACAGGTCTTTTCCTCAACTCATGCACAGGCGACCAATATATCTCGATAATAATTGGCGGCAATCTGTTCCGCACCCCCTATCGCATGGGCGGGTATAAGCCTCAGGTTCTGAGCCGCACCCTTGAAGATTCGATTTCGGTCACCTCGGTGCTCATTCCGTGGAATTCGTGCGGCATGTCCCAGTCAACCGTTCTCTCGATCAGCACACTCAGTTATCTTCCCTGCTGCCTCTTCAACATTCTCAGCCCCTTGATGTCGATAGTTGTGGCCAAGGTGGCCCACAAATTCAACTATCGCCTCTATACTCTCAAGCCCACTGTCTGAGTCCGGAGGCTCATTAGATTTCCGTTTATTTCTGCTTGTTTCCGAGTATTCGCTCCTTGCGCTTAAGCACGAAGTGAAGCAACACTATACACACCAGAGTTGCCCCTATTACTCCGAAATAGAAAGTATAGTTGCCGTCGACCAACTCCCTGCGGCCAATAAATGCCATCACACATAGATAGACAAACAGCAGGGAGGGAATGAGGGTTGATCTCTTGATTTTTTTCATAGCCTTGAGGGTTTATAAAACTAATTCACCGCCGGAGCGATCATGTGTCACTCCGGCGGTGAGTTAATAGTGGTTGAAACGTGGAGGAGGTATTATTATTTCAGATTAGATAGCGGCAGCTGTGATGTCGAGCAAGTGAGTGTAGAAGCAGCTCACAAGACCGAGCAGCAGGATTCCGGCCACACATACCCAGAGAGCGATGCGTTCGCTGGGAGCGCTGCGGAAGGTAGCCACTGTAGAAGTTTCGTCGCTGATAAACATTGCCTTCACAACCAGCAGATAGTAGTAGAGCGAGATGATGGTGTTGAGCAATGCGATAAACACCAGCACATAGATTGCTACCGAGCCCTGGCTGAGAGCGGAGGTGAAGATGAAGAATTTGCTGAAGAATCCTGCGAAGGGAGGAATACCTGCGAGCGAGAACATTGCCAGCATCATTGTGAAAGCAAGGCGGGGGTTGGTGCGGTAGAGACCGTTATAGTCGGCCATGTCAACCTTTCCGCAATTGTTTTCGATAGCTCCGATCACGCCGAAGGCAGCGAGGTTGGAGAAGATGTAGACAAGCACATAATACATCAGAGCGGCGATGCCCATTCCGTCAAAGGCCATAATGCCGAGCATGATATAACCGGCCTGAGAGATTGACGAGAAGGCAAGAAAGCGCTTCATGTTGTGCTGACGGATGGCGAAGAGGTTACCCACGGTGATGGTGAGGATGATCAGAGCATAGAGCATCCATTCCCATGCGTCGGCATAAACCGAGCCAAACACCTGGAACAATATCACCATGAAGGCGAAAGCAGCCGAACCTTTCGAGATAACCGAGAGGTAGGAGGTTACGGGAGTGGGAGCACCCTGATAAACATCGGCGGTCCAAAGGTGGAAGGGCACTAGCGAAAGCTTGAAGCCCACACCGGCCATTACAAAGGCGAGAGCGGTGATGAGAAGGGCTGAGCTGCCTTCGCCCATCAGAGCCTGAGCGATGTTTGAATAATAGAGCGAACCGGTGAGACCGTAAACAAACGACAGACCCATGAGGAAGATGGCTGAGGAGAAGACGGCGGTGAGCACATATTTCACGGCAGCCTCATGGCTCTCATAGCGGTGCTTGTCGAAAGCCACCATAGCGGCGAGAGGCAGAGAAGCGGTTTCGAGACCGATCACAAAGAGCAGGAAGTGGCGTGAGGAAATCATGAGATACATGCCGAAGAGAGTGAGCATCAGAAGCTCGTAGAACTCGCCGCGGCGAATCACTACCATATCCTGACGAGCCCATCTGAGAGCCTGAATCATCACGATAAGCACACCCACGTTGAGGATGTTCTTGATGTTGACAACCACAGGGCCGGCCTCATACATTCCGGCAAAGGCGTCGGAAAGGCCGTCGAGCAGACAGGGGCAGAAACCCCAGGCTGTGAAGATGCCGAAAAGCACACAGCTCAAAACTCCTACCGCTCCCTGGGCGCGGCGTGGCATAAATGTGTCGAAGATAAACACCAGCAGAAAAACAACCATCAGGCCTATTTCCTGCTTCATAGCAAAAAACTGAGAATAATCCATAGTTATCGCAAAGGGGGCTTATTAGTTCATGCCAATGACCGCAAAGATCGAGGGGCTGAATGTAAACTTAATCAGATTGGCAAAGAAGTTGGGGAAGCAACCGATGGCAGCCACACAGATGATGAGTGTGATGGTCGAGGTGCGTTCCCACCATGTAGCGTCGGTGAGGGTGAGATGGTGTTCGTCATAAACCGGACCAAACAGCAGCTTGCCGACAACGCGGAGGATATAGACAGCGGTGATCACAATCGAGCAGCAGGCAAGAATTGTAAACACACGGTGGAACATATCGGTGTGTTCAAACGAACCGACGAAGATTGTCATTTCAGCAACGAAACCGCTGAGGCCGGGTAGACCGAGCGAAGCCATACCGGCAATCACATAACAAACCGCGAGGAAAGGCATGATTTTCATCAAGCCACCCATGAGACGGATGTCGCGGGTGTGGGTACGACCGTAGATCATACCGATGAGCGCGAAGAAGAGAGCTGTCATCAAACCGTGGCTGAGCATCTGCATGATGGCACCGGTCATTGCGGTGGTGTTGAGCATGAGGATGGCGAAGAGCACGAGGCCGCAGTGGCTCACCGATGAATAAGCGTTGATGTATTTGAGGTCGGTCTGCACACATGCGCTGAAAGCTCCGTAAACAACCGAGATACCGGTGAGGATAAGGAAAATCCAGGCGAGTTCGTTGGCAGCCTGAGGCATCAGGTAGATGGCAACGCGGAAGCAACCGTAGCCGCCGAGTTTCATAAGCACACCGGCGTGGAGCATCGACACTGCGGTAGGAGCTGAGGCGTGACCGTCAGGGCTCCATGTGTGGAAGGGGAACATGGCGCCGAGCACACCGAAACCAACAAAGGTGAGAACGAAGAGGGTGTTCTGCCATTCGGGGTCGATCGATGAGTTGCGGGCGATTTCGAGGAGGTTCCAGGTTTCACCGCCATGATAGTAGATGCCGATGAGGCCGAGCATCAGGAAAGCCGAGCCACCCATGAGCATGAGGGTAAGCTTCATGGCCGAATAGTTCTTCTTGCCCGAGCCCCACACGCCGATGAGAAGATACATCGGGATGAGGGCGACCTCATAGAACATAAACATGGTGAAGAGGTCGATGGAGATGAAGAAGCCAAACACACCGGTGCTGAGCAACACGAGCCAGAGGAAGAATTCCTTGGGCAGCGGATCGATTTTCCATGAGGCAAACGAGCCGGTGAGAAGAATCACTGAGCTGAGAATGAGCATTGCCACCGAAATGCCGTCGACACCCACAGCAAGGTTGATGTTGAGGGGCGAGAACCACGACCATGAACCGGTAAAGAGCATGGGAGCGTCATCACCTGCGGCACGGAGACCGAGATATTCAAGCAGGAGGTAAACCGACAGGCCACACAGCGCAAGCGAACCGGTTACGGCCACGGCGCGTATCTGCTTGATGTTTTGACAGAGTGCCAAACCCGCCAGCATTATCAGGGGTATCAGCACAAAATAAATCAATATATTGGAGAACATATTCAAGAATGCTTTTAGATTGGTGTAAGAGCTTAATGTTGGTTGATCAAATCAGAGCACACAGCACATGGTGACTACTGCCAGCAACAAAGCTCCGATGAGGTAGGCAAGCACATATTGCTGAATCTTGCCGCTCTGGAAGTTGCGGATGGCATAGGAAGCCTGATTGGTGATATAGGCAAATCCGTCCATGGTGCCGTCGATGATGTGGCGGTCAAACCAAGCGATGGGGCGGCAGATGCCGTTGAATATGATCTTATGTGTTATAAAGAGGTAGATTTCGTCCCAATAGAAGCGACGGTTGGCGGCGGTCCACAACCAGCGGCATGAGTCGGCCATGCGCTTGGGCATATCGTTTTCACGGATATAGAGGGCGCGGGCGCAGAGGATAGCCACAACAGCCACGATTACTGAAACAGAAGCTACCACCCAGTTCATATGGATGATGTATTCCTCACCTCTCCAGGTAACGAATTTTCCGAAGGGAATGAAACCGGCAACCACCGAGATAGTGGCGAGGATGATGAGGGGGAGGCTCATTGCCATCTCGCCGTCGTGGGGACGGTGGTGATAGTCGGGATTGTTCCACCAGAAGATGAGGTAGTAGAGACGGAACATATAGAAAGCGGTGAGACCTGCTACAGCTGTCATCCACACACCCCAGAAAGGAGAGTAGGCATAAACAGCCGAGAGGATTTCGTCTTTCGAGAAGAATCCGGCAAAGGGAGGAATACCTGCGATGGCAAGACAGCCGATAAGGAAGGTGATGTGGGTAATCGGCATGTATTTGCGAAGGCCGCCCATCGCAGTGTAGTTGTTGGAGTGAACGGCATGAATCAGAGCGCCGGCACCGAGGAAGAGCAGGGCCTTGAACATGGCGTGGGTGAAGAGGTGGAACATCGAGGCCATGTAACCGAGACACTCATGTATTTCGGGACGGGCAACACCGAGCGACACCATCATGAAGGCTATCTGAGAGATTGTCGAGAAGGCAAGCACACGCTTGATGTCGATCTGGGCGCAGGCAACTATCGCGGCATAGAGCGCGGTGATAGCGCCGACAACCAGCACAATCTCGAGCGAGGTGGGAACCTGGAGATAAACCGGGAACATGCGGGCAACCAAATAAACACCGGCCACAACCATGGTAGCGGCGTGGATGAGGGCCGACACGGGAGTCGGGCCTTCCATAGCGTCGGGAAGCCAGATGTGGAGGGGCATCATTGCCGATTTACCCATACCGCCCATGAAGATGAGCACCATAGCCCATGTGAGCACTGAAGCGCCCATGAAGGTTGCGCCTGCTGTCGAGGCAAACACGGCACCGGGCTGGGTGGTGAGGGCGAGGAAGTCGAATGTCTGGGTGTAGAAAGAAAGAATCAGGATACCGATAAGGAAGCCGAGGTCGGCGAAGCGGGTAACGATAAATGCTTTCTTTGAAGCGCTGACAGCCGAGGGAAGGGTGTAGAAGAAACCGATGAGAAGGTAGGATGAAGCGCCCACGAGCTCCCAGAAGATATACATCTGGAAAATATTGGTGGCTACAACCAGGCCGAGCATCGAGAAGCTGAACAGCGACAGGAATGCGT
>CAYLMR010000091.1:0-9151 GCA_964384885.1 uncultured Bacteroides sp. | reverse complement strand
TGTCGAGCTGCACGCTGAGGTTTCCGGCGGTAGATTCGGTTTTCTCCTTGAGATAAACAAAATCGGCTTCCTCGACATTCATAAGAATTGACATTACCGCAAGCCGGAGCTGGGAGTGGAGAAGCGGGTCAAGTTCTTTCATTTTTCCTGTAATTAATTTTTTCTTGAAATGATGAACGCAGGGACAATGAACATTAAGAGGAAACAAAGAATGTAGAGAGGTACAACCCAAGAATAGTATAGCGGTACTTGGCAGAGGTTGCAGATAATTACAGCAAAGCCGGCAAAGATAGAGAAAAGACCGCCAAATACATATGAGTTTTCACGAAGCAGCAGTCCGCTCACAGTGGCACCAAACCCTACGATTATAAAAGCATAGTAGAACATTGCCAGCCACGCCTGTGGATACCCGCACTGCTGAGCAATGAAACAGCCGATTGTAAGACCAATGGCAATATAACCGACAGCTTTCCAAAGACCTTCGCTGACTTTGTCAAGGTAGGTCTTAGTTGAACTTTCTTCTTTTTTCTTGGTTGCGAGAAGGATGTTTGCCGGAATGCCGATAACTGGAATGGCAAACCATACGAAGTTAAACAAAGGGTTTTGGGTTATGTAAATGAGAACCCAAGCAGCAGCTGCCGTTACGATAGTGAGCACAGCCCACATTACCGATATACGCAGATTGCATGGTGCAACTCTGCGCTTAGTTTTTTGAATCATGGAAGCAATCAATTCCATGCTTTCTTGAGGTGTTAGTTTTTTGTCTTCCATTTTCAGGAGATTTAGAGGGTTTGCAAATCGGTTTATTTTATAAACCATTTTATTCTAAAAAAAGAGCGGTCGCGCGATTCCGCTCTTATTCCGGCGGCAAAGTTAATAAGGTTTATTTTATAAACCAAATTTTCCACAGATTTTTTTTGAGGGAGATAGCGGGGGAGATTAATCCCATATGCCGAAGCCAATGAGGTCGGCGATGAAATAGAGGGCCATCAGAATGGAAAAGCCAATCAGGAAGTTATAGAGATACAACAGCCATTTGTTTTTGACGCATTGCTTGAGTTTGCGCTGAATCGGGCTGATGATAATGCAGTAGATTCCTACTACTACAAAGATTATTATCCATCGTCTTAATTGCATATCGAACGAATTTATCGGTTAGAATTTCACACCCGCCGAAAGATAGACGGTATGGGTGTTATAATCAGATTTGTCGGGGAGGCCCCAGTGGTTGACGGGTTGGCCGGAGTAGAGGCTGAAGTTCGACACCCCATAGCCGAGAGTGGCGATAAAACGGTCGACCTGAAAGTTAATGCCACATCTCAGGTTCCAGCGGAAGTATTCAGCGCCCCGGCTCCCTTTGGCTCCCGGCGAGAGCACGATGCCCGGCTCGGCAAAGAGGTAGAATCCCGCATCTTCGCGCCTGAGGCTCACGAGTTTGGGAGAGCGGAGCACCACGGCGGGAGAGAATTTAAATCTCATGGCATATTCATCATAGGGGATATATTGGTCGTCGTTCCAGTCTTCGAGCTCCATAATTTCGCCCGCCAGACCGAGGCCGAGCTTTATGCCCACATATTGAACGGAGAAAAAGGCCGCGCTGAGCTCACACTCAAAGCCGTCGTTGTTGAGCCCCACATTGAGGGCACCCTCCCAGCGGAGCCTCTCGCCGTCGACATCAAGACTCTGAGCCCTCATAACGAGCACCCCCGCACAAACCATCAGCCACGCCAAAATCCGTCGTTTCATCTATCCTCTCCTATACTTAAAGAGCTTCTTCATTTTATTAAGAATGGCATTATCAATTTTCTGCTCCTCCTTTTTCTTGTCGGCGGGAAGGATCTCGTGGCCATGAAAACTGTTATTGTCATTTTGATTATAAAACACAAGAAGCATTTTGGCCTCAGGGTCATAAAAGTAGATTCGTCTCTCCCCCTTGCCGCCAACCGACTTTTTCAAGCAATCCATAAGCTGTGCCTCAGGGATGGTCAACGGCGATACTTTTTTATTATCTACCTTGCGGGGACCAAAACGGGAATGTTTGAGATAGTTGGAATCAAATTTACGCTTGGGATCGCGGTGGTCGGTAAACCATTTATAAACCTCCACATCATCACAAGGGAGCATCCGGATAGTCTTGGAAGCTGAGAGGCGAGGGCCATCCATTATGTTGATCTTAATAACATCGGCAGCATAAGCACCATGATTAACCACAAGCTCATCAGCATAAGCCGCACAAGCTCCATAGATGTGAGAGGCGAAATCACACTGCCCCACCCTGACCACGGGGAAACTGTCATCAAGCTCCGAGTAATCATACCACTCCGAGAAATGGTTTCTCAGAGCCATTATATTACGGTAATCAGGATCGGAGGGCTTAAACGCGGAGGCAAGAATGTTGAATTTCTCCATATCCATATATCCCTCAAAATCTTCATGGTCGATCATTTTTGCAACCTCGACAAGTCGGCTTAAATAGTCAAGAAGCTGTTTTCCCGCCAACTTATCTTGAGGCAGATTCATATCCTTGACAAGAACAATAACCTTTCTCATAGGCCAAACAAGACATCGAGATCACTGTTCATCTGAGAGAAAAATCGAGGAGGTGTGTTTTTAAGACGACAGTCACGACCAATTTTCAATGGAATAATGCCTACAGGCTGTGAAGTAGATTCCCTATCGAAGAAGTAAATGGTCAGATCTCCGGACTTCAGCTCCTTAAGCTTCAGGTTAACAAGGGCTCCGTTGACAATATGGTCGCTATGGGTCTCAAGAATTACCTGAACTCCACCGGCACATGCCTTTGAGACAAGGCGCATGAGAGCCGACTGAGCAGCAGGGTGAATATGAGCTTCAGGGTTTTCAATCATCACTAGATTGCCGGGACGAGCAGAAAGCAATGCCGTGACAACCGATAGAATATAAGTCACACCAAAACCTGTATTAAGCGCATCAACCTCAATATCCGATCTGCCATGACGGGCGTGGAGATATTTCAAAGAATATTTTTCCTGACCTAAGGGAGTGAGCTTGACTGAGATATCAGGAGAAATTTCAGAGAGCCATTTGTTAACCTGATATTTCAAACTCTTTTCATCATCAATGTCGGTATCTTCGTAGAGCATTTTCTCTACTGCTATAGGCTGATTGCCATATTTAGCCAAATAATAAACCGCATATTCTCCCATACCCAAGTGAGCCGACACCTCACCGCTGTCGTCAACGATCGAGCTATTACTCTCAAATATTTCTCTCGGGCCATATCGGAAAGCGCTGAGATACTGCACACCCCCTGAGCGGAATAACGGAAAACACTCAATATCCTCACGCTTGGGAAGCGAAACGCCCTCTATCGCCGGGAGACGCGACTCAGGCAGCTCGGGATAGCCGAAAGTAAAATCCAATTCCTCATCATCAATTGTAAGCGAAAGTATCAAGCGGTCATGATTATCGACCACATCCCAGTTCGTGAGCGAAAACGAATTGCCCACCGAGAAAGAATCGCCTTTAAGGTTCAGACGAGTAGGATAGTCACCTTTCAAAACCGACTCCCTGAGAATAAGCAGCGACTGCATTACCGATGACTTTCCCATGCCGTTCATGCCGGTAAGTATCGTGAGCGGAGAGAGCTGAAGATCTGAGTCGGTGTGTATCTTGAAGTTATGAATTTTCAGATTTGTAATCATAAGTCGGCTGTTTCACAAACTGTTAAACAAATTATTCATCATCTCAAACCGCGTTATCACCGACTTGCGCCCTGCAGTGTCGGTAGATAAAGTTTTTCGGAAAGCGGGATTATCCAACAACATTTCAAATCGTTGGCGCAACATTCCGGCGTGAGCCTTGAAGTCAAAATCAATATTACGGGCTATCGTGGTAGTAAGGGTCTCAAAAAGAGTCTTTGAAAGAGGCGTTCTGCGACCGCTCGAAGATTTGAGTCTGAAAGCATCAGGGCCGAAAACAGAGATTGCTATCGTCAGAGTTTCAGAAAAGAGAGTTACCAACCTGCTGACCTCAACGTCATCAAGACTACGCAACCGGCCCATCGTGTCGTTAAGAAAGAAATCCATGCGGCCTGAATAGCTATGATAACCAATAAGAAAGAACGCAAGAAAGCGCAAAGCAAGCTCCATATCAACCTTTCGTCGCGAGGAAACGCCAAGCTGTTTAAACTCGTCGAGAGAGGTCATCGGCAGGAGTATCCGTTTTGAAACATCAGGAAATATAGAATTTCGTATCTCCTGAGAGTTGAGAGGCAAGCCCTCAACATTCAACCGGCTGAAAATAACAAACTTAACATTGGGAGAGGCGTTGCTGTCAATTATATTACACACTATCTCGAAATTCAGAAACCTGCGCCGGTCAAAGAACGAAATATCCGACCACCTTTTTCCTTCAAAATCAGTTAGAAAATCAAGATCCTTAAGCACAAGCTCTCCGGTAACGGCAAAATTTCTCAAGGCGCAAAGTCTCTGAAGGCCATCTACCGCAACATAGTCCCCAAAGGTTACGGAATAGTCGAAATAAAAACCGGGCAGCGGGAGATTGAGAAAAATCGATTCAATCAAGCGACTCTGCTTTCCCTTATCCCAAAGATCGGGAGAACGTTGAAAGGCGGGAGTAAGATTAATTCTGTTATCCTCAAGGAGTTTTATCAACATGCCCACAGTCATTATGCGCTGTTCAACTCTGACAGCGGAAGGATCAAGGGTAATGTCTGACGGAACAAAACGACCGTTCTTATTCATAAGCAGTGGTATCAGAAATTGACAAACTCAAGTTTCATTACTTTGCAAAGGTAGTCAATAATTCCGTTTCCACCAAATATCAGCAAGACAGCTAACGAAGTGCTTAAAAAATGGAGTTTTGGGGAGGGGGAGGGGTAAATTTGAGGGGTTAAAATTTTTGTATGTGAGAATTAACTGCTAATTTTGCAGCGCAATAGCGTGGGCGCCCCTCGGCGACCGCCGTTGACCAATCAACCGATAAATCGACAAACAGCATATAACTCTATGTCTATCAATCAGCAAACACCCAACTCAGGCGCTCAGCTCAGCGCCGAACAAGAGGCCGTAATGGCTCAGGAGCTCAAGAATAAGAAAACACAGAAAGTGCTGATGTGGTGTCTCTTAGCCGCCACCGCAGTAGTTTGTGTGATATTGATTTACCTTTTCGCCGTTCGCCGTCCCGGCATCGAAGCTTCAGACAATGCCATCGGTCAGGCCGACACCTCACTGTCGCTCGGACAGGACTCCGTGGCCCTGATGCAGTATAAGCAAGTGGCTGACAACTACGGTTATGACGCCGGCAACCGCGCCAAGCTCAACGTAGCCATCATACTCTACACCCAGGCCATGTCGGAGCAGGATGAAGCCGCCCGCAACGCCAAGCTCGACGAAGCCATCGCCTATCTCAAGAAATATGACGCCAAGGAAACAGTGATCGGCGCCAGCGCCAAATCGCTCGAAGGCGACTGCTATGTCAACAAGTGTGAATATGCCGAGGGTCTCGCCTGCTTCAAGAAAGCCGTGAAGCTCTCTGACAACAACCCCTACTACACTCCCCTCTTCCTCATGAAAGAGGCCAACGTGGAGCATGAGATGAAAGACTATAAAGCTGAAGCCGCCACCTATCAGGAGCTCGTTGACAAATATCCCGCATATGGCAACGCCCTCAACATCGACTTCAAGAAATATCTCGAAAGAGCCAAAGCTCTCGCCGCCGAAAAATAAACCACTCCTTCAGCGGTTATAAACCCACAATAAGCCGTCTGCCAATCCCGGCGGGCGGCTTATAAAATTTCAACCCGTCACTCCAAAATAACGAATACACTATGCCTCTTAACGCAACCGTCAGCCGCTCACCCCTTGCTGAGCGCATCTCTCAGGCAGTAGCCGAATATGCGGCCAACGACCAGACTTTCACCGACTATGTGATGCTGAGCATCAACCCCTCGACCGGCGAGGTGGCCATCATCGACAATCCCGATCCCGAGTCCGTTGACACCGACACCGAGCATGACTATGTAGCGCTGATGGATCTTGTGGAAATCAACGTAGCCGATCCGTCGCAGTGGCTCCCCGATCAAGAAGCAATCGCCGCTCTGGCCGCCGAATATCCCGGTCTGTGAACCCATGACTCAGCAATATAACTTCATACAGGTGGAGTGGAGCAACGACACCGCTCTGCTCGACAACTTTTTTGACGCCGACGAGGTCTTTACCATCACCCCCACCGAAGAGGGGTGGCAGTACGGGCGGGTGACACGCCGCCACGCCACGGTGACCCTCACCCTCGGCCTCAAATCAATGCTTCCCGGCCGCACGATAGCGGAGATACTCAGGCTTGCCGGCTCCTATCCCGACAATGAGGAGGAGCTCGAAGCGGCGATGGTCAAGGCGGGCATTCCCACCCACAGCTTCCACGCTCCGGGGTGGATGCAGCCCACGGTCAACAGCGCCGCGCAAGGCACCGCCCTGCGCACCTATCTGTCAGTCAAGGACCTCGAGACGATGCTCTCCTTTCCGTTTCAGCAGGGTTCATATCCCTTTGAGCGCGTAGTGCTTGCCTCGGCCACCCTCCCGGCGGTGCCCGAAGCGGGCTTCACGCGCCTCGGCGACAGGATAGAGCGCAGATATATGGTGGTTTATCCCGCGGGAGTCACCCCCTCGTCAACCTCGGTTGTGGAGGGCAACAAGCTCACCCTCACCTACACCGCCCCGGGGTGTGAGCCGTCGGTGACCCACTTCACGGCGGGACGCACCTGCCCGTTTGTGACCTATAACGGCGCCGCCATCATGGTTCAGCCCATCGAGGCGCTCGGCATAAAGCTCACGCCGCTCAAATCGCCGCTCGAAGCGGGTAAGCGCACCGTGACCCTCATCATGAAGTTTGACCGCACCCGCGAAGTAACCGCCACCGCCACTTTCAACCGCGACAGCACGGAGTATTCGCTGCTGCGCGACGGAGTGTTTCACGGCTACCGCGCGCGCCGTCTGGCGGTGAAATCAAAGGGTGACGAGAGCTATATGATCGATCTCCGTCAGGGGAGCAACGAAAGCGAGCCGGCAGTGACCGAGCAACCCGCTATCACCGCCGACACTCCGGCCGACAACCCCGTGTTGCCCGACCAAGTAGCCACTTCGCGCCCCGGCGGGCGCCGCTCAGCCGCCTCGATAGTGTGGATAATAGTGGCCGTTATCGCTGCGTTAGCCCTCGGAGTCGTGGCGCTCAACTATCTGCCGTCGATATTTAAGGATGCCGACAAATATGCTCCCGGGCTCGTGGATGTGTCAGAAGGGGTATCGCCCGCCGAGGCCGCTTCGCCCGCAGCCGCCGAGCTCGAAGCCGAGGCTCCCGAGGCCGAAGCGATAACTGCCGAAAATACCACCTCCGACAAACCCGACAAACCCGCCGAACCCGAGGAAGCTCAGCAGCCCGAGGCAGTTAAGAAAGCCGGCTCAGGCATCAACGCCGCCGACCTGGCCTATCTCAACGCCAACACAGTGTGGAGCAAGGAGAAGCTCACCGGCGACGCCGCGCGTGAACTTTACGACCTCATCTGCTCGGGCAACCTCAACGAGATAGCCTCACATCCCTATTTCTCGGCGGGAGAGTGTAGCAACGCCACCGCTCAGAAGGTGGTGAAATTTGTGTGGGAAGCTTATCAGAGCGACACCCAGGCCTCCAACACCAAAGCCCTCACCAAGCTGAAAGGGAGCGGCTCGATCGACCTGACGAAGCTCTACGAAAACCTCGCGCGCATCCGCCCCCGCAACCCCAACCAATCGCCGCGCCCCTGACAGCGCGCTGATTGTCAAGCCATAGCTACTCCCCGGAAGGCCACGCTTCCGGGGAGTAGTTGTTTCAGGGGGAGGCGGATTGACTGAGGGGGCGGGGTGGGAGGGGTGTAATTTTGCAGCGTTTTTGGTAATCTTTTAAAGTTGATAACGCTTATGAATCAAGATGTAATTTCTCCCGAGAGCTGCGCCGCTATCTATGGAGGCTCGGCGAGCGCCGCCGGCGAAGCCACCTCCGACAAACCGGCTGCGCAGGGGAGCGAGGCTGAGAGCGCCGTGGGCAACACCTGCGACAAACCGGCTGCGCAAGCTCTGACCACCTACGACAAACCGGCTGCGCAGGGGAGCGAGGGGGGCAACACCTGCGACAAACCGGCTGCGCAAGCTCTGACCGACGCCGGCGATGCTGCCGGGCCTCAGGGCGAGGCGGGGCCTGTGGAGAGGCTGGTGGAGGAGGCGGAGCAGAGGGGCTATCTGAGGGGGCGCAATGAGGCGCTCGCAGGGCTTTATGCGTCGCCCGCGGTGTGGGAGGAGCCCGACAGCAATGTCTCCGAGCCGATGCTGAGGCCGTCGCCGGCCGACAGTTTTCTCACCGGCCGCCGCAAAGGGGTGTGGGAATAACCTTCCTCTGAATCTTTATCTTTAATCTCTTAATAATCACAACACAACAACAACCCAATCTATGGAAAACAACAATCCCGCAGTAATCACCGGTACCGCCGGCGGCAACCACATTGTCAACACCCCCGCCACCACAGCCCTCGTGCGCGAGGCTTCCCCCTCGCTGCTTCTCAACGAGGTGGAGCAGAGAGTGGTGAGAGTGCGCCCCATGTCGACCCCCGTCGACCAGATAACCCGCATGATAGGCGCCCGCAAGGCGGGGAGCATGGTGGTGGACTATTACACGGTCGACACCAAGCCCACCGAAGCGCTCGTGGAGGATTTTGAGGCGGTATCGGGCCAGAGCTACGACAACGGCCGCCTCTACACCCTCACTACCACCAACAACGACATCTTCGCCCCCACCGAGACGATACTTCTGCCCGAGGTAAACGTGACGGGCGACAACGGCCGCAAGGTGCCCCTGATGCTCTATGTGGTGGGTCGCGCCGCCGACGGCTCCTCGCTGAGCGTGGTGGCTGTCAACGGCCCCGCCGACGCCAACGGCCTGCGCACCGCCAACAACGTAGACCCCGAGATGAAGCTCGTGAGAATGGGGCGTGCAGCCGCTGAGCTCGACATGCAGACCGACCAGTTTGAGGCGATGCCCACCAAGGCCTCCAACAACTGCCAGATATTCAAGGCTCAGGTGGAACAGAGCGCCATTCTCGGCCAAAGCCGCAAGGAGATAGACT
>CAYLMR010000090.1:4204-9222 GCA_964384885.1 uncultured Bacteroides sp. | reverse complement strand
GCAAAAATACACAGATTTTTCCACATTCCCCTCCTCTCTCCCCATTTTCTCCCCAATATTCACCCTCATAAGATCATAATAGGTCTTAGAATAATTACACCTATAACAAAGGGATTAACCTTTAAACACCGATGAGCGGTGGAACTCCATGTATGCCTGTCGTGCTTCATCAAGAGGTAGCATTTGGATAAACTGACCTTCAACAATTCCAAGACGTCTCTTATTGGCTGGCGAAATCCAGTTTGAGAGCATAATTTTTCTATCCTCGGTGAATGTCATAAAGCCTCGGTCAAAAAGTTTATCGTAAAGAGGAGATAACATAAACCCATTTTTAGGATCTAACTTTTCAGAGTCGGTGGCGACTGCCCAAGGTTTGATATGACTTGCTATAAGAAGTCTTTCATCGTTAATCATAGTAATTGGGCAGAATGGGCACTCAGATAAAAGTTTTTCGCGATATAGTCCTTGACCTTGACGGGCGCGTCTAATTTCTTTATCTCGTGAACTTTCCTTAGGCTGTGGCAGAGGTTGTGATTTATCGCCTTTCTTCCCATAAGTAAATACAAGTGCTTCTTTTTTGTCTGATATAGCCTCGAAGTCTGCAAAAAGTTTCCAGTAAAATACCGTAGAACCTTTGGGGTCGGTTAGCTGCATTACGGAAATATAAGAAACGAGAGGTAAAGAAATCTCGCGAATAAGCTGGTAACCGAAATCTTTAGAATTAACGTAACCGCGAGGACCATCAATTTGGTCTTGTGCCTTAACTTTGAACTCTATAACCTCCGCAAGATCCTCAATCATTTTCATTCGTTCATGCCATAGATTGGGCATATTCTCAGAATCCCTATACGGCTGAGAAGGATGCAAATATTCAGCATGAATAGAGTTCATATAAGAAATGAGATCGGATTTGAGAAGAAAGCAATTCACAACAAATCCCTCTTTTCCAAAAAAAGGATACATTACAGCCTTGGAGCCAATGTATAATTTAGCTTCACCATGCCCTGTTCCTAATTTTGAGCCGCCAATCACAAAGCTATCGGCAACAAAAATTGGTGTATTGAATGTGTCTACAAAATTGAAGTTGACGCCGTCTATTTTCATTAAATTGGTTCTCCGTAATTAGTGATATCAAGTTGTTTAAGTAGGGCAATCAGGACATCAACAACAATGCTGTTTCCAGCTTGCTGATACATTGAAGTGTCCGAGACTACAATATTGAAAGAATCTTTGAAACCCATAAGTCGCAAACACTCTCGAGGTGTTAGCTTTCTGATTCGTCCTTTATGAGTTACGTAATTATCCACACCGGCTCGATGCATCTTGTGCATTGATTGAAGCAATGGCCTTGCTACATCTAAGTCAGTTTCAGTTGAAGTTCTAAAATTTTTGGTACCTGGAGCAAGCACATAGTTTTTAACCTTCTCGGAGAGATAGTATTTTTCCTCAACGTCTCGGACATCAAAAATAAATTCATCCCACCCCTCTTCATATGGTTCATTCTCTAAAACAGGATGATACACAAAATCCCCATGCCAATTAAACTGCTGGTTTCTCTTTTGACATAAAGCCACTTCCCCATTTATTTGGGTGTAGCATTTTACTCTATTCTTAGTCGATGTGACAAACTTAATTCCTTTTTCCCGAAGGAAATATTTAGTCTGAATATAGTCCTCTAGAAAATCATACATTTTGTACTCCAAAGGTATGGCACATGGGAATGAGAAATCAGTAGGGTTTTTGAAGCCAATGCAAAAGACACGTTCTCTATGTTGTGGTATTCCGTAGTCCTTGCTGTTGAGGGTCTGAAAATGGATAGTGTAACCACAGTAATCCTCAAAAGTATGCCTTATTACTTCCCATGTATTCCCCCCATCATGATTTAGAAGACCCTTAACGTTTTCAAAAATAAAGATCTTCGGTTGGCATTCCTTTACTACACGAGCAAATTCTCGGAACAGAGTGCCACGAGTATCCTCAAAGCCCTTTCTCTTACCGACCATAGAAAACGCTTGACAAGGTGCCCCACCCACAAATAAATCAACTTTACCGAGAAAAGGAGTTGCATCGAATTGGTGTATATCTGAGTGCCACTGCTCTTCGGCAATATGATAGTTGGCAAAATATGATTTCTTGCACTTATCATCAATATCTCCGGCGAATACAATCTCGAAATTAAGACCAAGTCTTTGAAAGGCATGTTCGATAGCACCAATGCCACTAAATGAAGTGGCAAGTCTGATTTTCCGTTCAGGATGACTGAACTCCAAATCTCTCCAATCAATAAATAGTTCGATTGGAGGAAAGATTTTATTATCGACAATTTGGTTTTCAGCCATCTTATTAATTATGCTAAATAACAAAAAACTTCCAGGTAGGGCAGACATAAGACCATACCTTTTTGCGACTACCGGAAAGTTCCTTAATATGTTGAATATAAGTTGTTACTTATATTGATGGTCTTTGTCTGCACAAGCGCATATGAGACTGCAAAGTTAACATTTTTTTTTGAGGCTTTGGCAATCACGACAAAGGTAATATCGAACATGGGCAAAATCCAATCCCATAGATGTTAAAAAAACACAATCATAAGTTTAAGTTCAGACGTAAACTTTGAATGGCATATCAGTAGGGAGTTTAGTTATAAGGGGTATTAAGGGTGGAGGAGCTTGGTGATGACGGGGCGGTGGTCGGAGGCGGCGGGTTCGTTGACTACGTAGGCGCGGGAGCCGGTGGCGTCGATTCCTTTGCCCGAAGGTTTATAGAGCATTATGTAGTCGATGGTTTCAGAGGGGTTGTCGGCAGGGAAACTGCATTTGGTTGTGTCGGTGAGAATTTCAAAATCCTTAGCAAGCGATCTGATAACCTTTGAGTCGGGGGTGGCGTTGAAGTCACCGGCGATAAAGAAAGGTTTGTCACTTTTCGAGGCGATGTCGCGGATAATGGCCACCGAGGCGAGACAATCGGCCGGAGTGAGCGAGAGGTGAGTGGCCGCAAAGAGATAGTCATTAAATTCGGACACTACGAGCGCCCTCGCCTCCTCGCGCCCCGGGAGAGGGTAACGCTCCACCCTCAGAGGTTTCTCACGCGAGAGGATTCCGATGCCATATTTTCCTCCGTCATAGTCGATTGCCTTGGCGAAAGTATATTCCATTCCGGCAAGTGAAGCTATCTCGGCAAGCACAAAGCTGCCGCCGCTGCGACCTGTCACACTGTCAACCTCCTGAATGGCCACTACATCGGGAGCCTGCCGACGGATAACTGCCGCAGTGCGCTCATGGTCGCGGCTTCCGTCAAGGCCACACCCGTTTCTCACATTAAAGCTCATGAGGGTGAGCTGCTTGCCGAGGGCTTTGAGAAGTCCGTCACACCATATCCCGGCCAACCGCGAGGCGCCTTCCTTGTTGGGGTGGAGATAGAACACACCCGCGCGTCCCTGCTCCTCGGTGAAGTAATCGGCATAGTTCTCCCTGAAGAGATCAAAGCCGTCGGGGCTTCCTGCAAACACGCGCCCCGGGTGAGAGGCCGCATAGCTCCCCGTCAGGCGCTCTATCTCAGAATGATAGCTTTGCAGACGCTCAAGACCCGGCTTGAGATACATAGCTCCGTTATAGGTGGTTGGGCTATACCAAATGGGATATTGCACCACCACGCGGCTGTCGGGGTAGCGCGCGAGAAGTTCATCGGTTATAACCTTGAGATTGGTGTAGTATTGAGCGGGGATAACGGGCGCTCCGAGCGGACCGTTGCAAGCGCTGTCGTTGGTGCCGAGCGAGATAGAGAAGAGGAGTGTGCAACCCTCGGCGCTCAACTCGTCAGCCGCCGTGATGACCTTGGCAAAAAGCCTGTCGGCTGCCGGGAGAAAGTCTACCGTCGTGGCTCCGCTGACTCCGCAGTTGCGAAACACCACCGTCTCGCCGAGCTTGGCGCTCAACAGGGCGGCGGCTTTGGCTGGAGGAGCGTCATTCTGAGGGTCGTCAAGCAAAGCGCCCTGAGTGATGCTGTTGCCTACAAACACCACTCCGGTCTTACCTTGGGCCGTCGCGCCCAACACAAACACAAGCGCAAACAGAGCCGACAGCACTATTTTTTTCATTTCCATTCGGTTAATTAATTTTCAGTAAATTACTTTATTACATGCAGCCCCGAGGTGTCATACATCACTCTTGCGTGGTTAACCCTCAGAAGCTCGGTTTTGAGCCGCAAGCCGGTGGCGCGGTCGATAGTGTCGCGATAGACTTTTCCGTTGCGGTAGACCACCCCCTCCTCCTCCGAGAAATATTCATCTTCGGCATGAATATGAAACGACATCGGTTGAGGCTTCTCGGCCCTTAACTCTCCGCGCAGGTATTCGCCATCGGTATATACTATAAGCTGATAGGTGTTGGAGGTAAGGTTACGAAACCGATAGTCGAGGTAGTTGTAGACTATGCTCGTACCGGTTCCGAAGGGAATCTGACGATTGAAGTCAGGAAAAAGATCTATTCCCTCATGGTGATGATGCTCGGTGATGGTGAGCTGAGAGTGAAGTATCATCCAGTGAATCAAGTTTGTGAACTGACACAATCCGCCTCCGGTGCCACGCGAGGGCTGTCCGTTGGCGATTGTCAGCCCCTCCTTATAACCGTTGCGCCGGGTGTCGGCACCTACGAGTCGCCAGAATGAGAATGTTTCACCCGGTCTGATAATGATTCCGCTTATCTTTGGCGCTGAGATAGCGAGATTGACCGCTTTATTTTCCTGAAGCTGCATATCCACATTTCCGAGCCGGCGTCTTATCAGCGAGCTGTGACGATAGATTACCACCGGCAACCTCCCTGCGGAGAAAGTGCCGGCGAACTGCTCAGCGCCGAATAAATCGCTGATCTTTCGCTTAATAATACAGCGGCGGCGAGACAGCTCATAGGCCCACGGACCGAGTTCACAAAATAATCTCCGGTGTTTCATATCGCGAGGAAAATAAAGTTCCGGAGCGTCGGGATTCACACGACACTCCGGAACCATTATCTTTCAGGCCA
>CAYLMR010000090.1:0-4104 GCA_964384885.1 uncultured Bacteroides sp. | reverse complement strand
AGTTCCGGAGCGTCGGGATTCACACGACACTCCGGAACCATTATCTTTCAGGCCACAGAGGCGGCGGCTCAGTTAAGCTCGGCTTTGGCGGTCATGGCGCGGCCGTTACACACGGTATTGACCATAACGATTGTGCCTTCCTGGGCATTGACGCCGAGGGTGATGGTGTCGTTGAGGGTTGAGCCCACAGCAAGCACACGGCCTACTATGTCGCTCACAATCACGCGCTTCATGGCGTTTTCAGAGTCGCTCACATTGACGGTCACCTGATTGTTGGAGGTGTTGACGGTCATCTTGGCCTTGTTGGCATCAACGGTTGCGATGCCGCTCACACCGGCGTCGGTGAGACGGTAGACCTTGGTGGCGTGAACGGGAATCTTTACGCTGAAGCTGTTTTCCTTCACACCGAGATCTTCGGCAGCCCAGCAGTCGCGGAAATGATATTTTCTGCCCGGCTCGAGAGCGTCGATGTCGGCAAAGTCGATAGTATAGTCGGTGGCACGGTTGTTGAGGTTGACGACAGCCACTGCCACATCACCGTTTTCAAGATCTTTGGCAAAGAGGGCACATCCGTCTTTCTCGCCGAGATACTTAGCCTGCAGGCCCATGCGGTCCTGGTTGATGGCAATCAGTTCGGGATTTGACATGATGGCCATATCCTCATCGCTGATGGGCTTGGTGAGGTCGAACGAGAGGGTGAGGGGTGAGGCCCACATACACCAGAGTGACATCTGGGTGCGGTATTCCTCCTTGGTCATGCCTACCTTGACACAGAGGGCCGACGAGGATTTGCCGGTGCCGTTGATACCCACACACATCATGTCGGCATCGTTAAAGCGGTTGGGGCCGCTGTAAGGCCAGAGGTCTTTCATGCCGGCGATGCTCTGCACAATGCCGATACCGCCCGGCTTGCCTTCCCAGCAGTCGCGGGTGTCATAGGTGCAGCGCCAAGTGGGAGCACCGATTTCAGCACCCCATTTCCACGGCTCTCTCACACCCCATTCACACACATAGAGAGTGATGTCGCGACCCGAAGCCTTGAGGGCGTCGGAGATAGCTTTATAGCGCTCCACACAAGTAGCCTGGTCGGCGGGAGCGTTGCAATAGTCATATTTGAGTACGTCAACGCCCCATTCGGCATATTTGTTGGCGTCTTCGGTTTCATAGCCGAACGAGCCGAAACGGCCGGCGCAGGTCTTTGTGCCGCCATCAGAGTAGATGCCGAAACGGAGACCCTTGGAGTGAGTATAATCGGCGGCAGCCTTCATGCCTTTGGGGAACTTGGCCTTATCCTCCACGGGGTTGCCGGCGGCGTCGCGATTGTCGGCGTGCCACAGGTCGTCGATAATAAGGTTGGTGTAGCCCACATCGGCCAGACCGGTTGAAATCATGGCGTCGGCAACCTGCTCTACAACTTTCTGAGAGATGTTGCCCTCAACCACATTCCACGACAGCCAGCCCATCATCGGGGTGGGCATCTGGAGATTGGAGCTTACGATGAGCTTAACGTCGGTCACGGTGGAGTGGCCGGCTGAGTTTTCAACAGTCACCTTATAGGTATATTCACCCTCTTTGTCAACGATGCCTTTCACCACCGAGCGGCGGGGGTCGTAGGTCAGACCTTCGGGAAGACCCTCAACGGTAACGGTGCTGCCGTCGCCGGTGGGGCGGATAAACTGCATCATCTTCACGCCGGGCTGGGCAAAATAGAGGGTGGCGCAGTCAAGGCCGGCCTCGATTGTCGACACGGGCACTGATACGGGAGGGGTGGAATTTTGCTCCACATATTCAAAATAGGCGTTTGCCCAGTCGAAGTGGTCATAGGAATCTACGCCGTTTTTGTCAACGTCGAGCACCATAAATTTCCAGCCTGCGAGATCAATGTCGAGCTCGGTGGCTTCGGGGTCGGTGCGCAAGGCATTGCCTTCGGCCACCACCTCGCTCGAACCGCCCTCACCGAGCAGGGTCACGCGCCAGGTCACGTCGCCGTTTTGATTTACCTCATCGTCGATGCCACACACGGCGTGGAATTTGGTTGCCGAGCCGTTGAGTTTTATCACCATGCGCGAATTGGCATGAACTCCCAGGCCTGAAGCATAGCGGTTGCCTTTGAGAGTGAGGCGCTTGCCGTCGATGCTGCGGTTGGCCTTGAGGGTGCCCCAGCCAACGGTCACATTGCTGAGGTCAAGCGAGCTGAGAGGTATGATTTCCTCGCCGTTAGGGCCTGCGTCGGGGAGATTGATCACTGAAGTCGAAGCTGCGGGAGCGGCGGTTTCATCAGGAGATGAAAAGCCGAATGCATTGGCCGCAACCGGCGATACGCCCCACATCATGGCGGAGAGCAGACCGGCATAAAAGATTTTCCTTGAAATAGTCATAATGATTTTTTCTAATAAAGCTGACATTAATTTATGCGTCAGAAAGCTCCCGACGCTTCACTCCGCAAATATAAGCAAAACCCCCGACATTACCGCACCATATCTCCCTAAATCTTGCTAAATAGTGGCTAATTGATTACAATTTGGCGACGACAGCGCCGGCGGCGATGCCCGACATATCCAAAACGCCATCAACCGATAGGGCGCGAGATGATGTCGTAGCTGCAACCTTTGCGAATCAGTATGAATAAACGTTGCCTTTATTATCAATGCCGTGGATAGTTACGCGTAAATTACGGCAAGTCGAGTTATTTAAAAATTCGACATGAGCCTTCCCGTCAGCGCCGGTAGTAAGCAACGGATTCCAGTATAGGGTTCGACGAAAGTCGGGCAGATCCAGCAGCTCCGGATTGCTGACATTCTGAAACTCCTGAGGCACAGTATATCCTTCCACCGGCAGGAGGCGTGTTCCTCTTGGCGACGGGCCTTTATAATCGGGAATAGTCTCTATCAACACCGCACAACCATATGTATCATCAACCGTAAACATATTGTATTCATGCGGATCGGCATATTTCACCATTATCGCCGGATCTTCAGTAATGAAAATAGATTTTACCGATTCAGGGTAAAGCAAGGTATAATTCAACGAATCTCGAAGGTATGACACCTTATAGTCTATAACGAAAAGCGGCTTTTTGGTTTTATAAAAAATTATCTCATCCCCTTGCGAGTAGACTTTCTGAAAATTGTTATTCAGACTCTTGAGCACATCAAACAGATCTTTGCCTACATACTCACCCTTATCGGTAAGATTACCGAGCTCTTCGCGCATATCATAATATTCCACTGATCTTGAACGAGCCTTATAAATGTCTGATTCCCGGGAATTTTTGCCGACGACAACTACCTCTCTCAATTTAATATCCTTATCGTCATGATCTGAATCTTCAATTTCCAAACCGGACTCATCTTCTGTGTCGAGTGAATCAGAGTGTAACTCGACAACATTGTCGGCTAAGAAATTATCTAACATCATCTCTGCCGGTTCATACATTCTGGGAGCCGGCGAGAAAAGCCTGTTAAGAATCACACGATGATCTTTCTTCTTGTCATTTTCGCTTACTGACATAACCATATACCACTTACCGGTCAAATCATAACTCATGCTGAAATAACCGCAACTGTCGGTGGTAACAACTCCGGCAAAAGCATGTCGGAGTGAGTCAGGTATCTCCTTTTCCGAAAACATCACAGAGACATCGACTCCGGGTTTCGGAATTCCCCGGCCAAAAGAAACCACACGGCCCTCTATTCCGATGGCCGATTCGGGAGAGTAGTCCATGCTTACAGGATTGAGACCTACCATTTCCTCCCAGGAGTAACATCTCCAACCTAAAACCATCATGAGAAGATCGAGATTACGGCGATTGATGTCGGAATCAGTATGGAAATACTGCATCGGCTTCCTGACGTATCCTTTCACCTCCGACATGAGAAGCAGGTCGGAGAGCAGAGAGCCCTGATAGTCTACGGCGTTATCGCCATCGGTTACTGAAACCGAAATAGGCAGGAATGCCGCAGGGCTGCCGTCGCTATCCTTGGCCATGATGTTGAGAGCTACGTTGTCGAGCGGTTCCTTTCTGACAATATCAAAATCAACATTCACACTTCCATAGCCGCCATTGTTGACAAATATCATTCTTTCGGCTAAAGTATGCCCGTC
>CAYLMR010000089.1:0-9523 GCA_964384885.1 uncultured Bacteroides sp. | reverse complement strand
GATCCGCCATACAATACTGGCTCAGCTTTCGAACATTACGATGATAATGTCGAACATTCAATTTGGCTAACTCTTATGCGCGAAAGATTAATAATTCTTCGCAACCTTTTGGCGGACGATGGCTTTATTTGCTGTGAAATAGATGATAGCGAGGGGCAGTACCTAAAAGTTTTAATGGACGAAGTATTTGGACGTAGCAATTACCTTACGACCTTCTATGTTCGTGTAAGATACCCTGATAAAACACTTAAACAGGATATGGACTTTCATAAAGAAATAGAGCAAATACATATCTATCGAAAGTCTTTTTCCGCCAAACCGAATCGTCCTTCAAAAAAAGCGGATTTTTCAAAATTTAATTACTACTTTGAAGAAGGGACTCCATCTGAAACTATAATTTTAGGTGGAAAGAAAGTGGAAATCTTCACTTCAGCTAATTGGTCTGTTGTTAAATCCGAAGGTTCTGAGGATGGACGCAAGGAGATTTGGGCTACTGGTACAATACTTGACGGGAACTCCTCTGGAAGATTCTTTCGAGACTATTTGGCCGGACGATACCAAAACGATGGTTATGGAGTCCTATATAAAGTATATGGAATAGGAGATGATAAATTCGATTTCAGGTATTTTACAGGTCCACAGAAAATCGGAGCGACTAAAGGTAAGTATTTTCAGGGTGTCCCCTTGTCACAACTAAATGATCCAGCAGTCGTTGCATATTCTCCTATTAATAATTTTTATGACTTCGCAGCTAATTTCGGAAATTGCAGAACAGAAGGTGGCGTAGATTTTAGAGGTGGAAAAAAACCTGAAATCCTCATCAAAACTATACTTGAATGGTTTTCCAATGAATCCGATTTGGTATTAGATAGTTTCCTCGGAAGTGGAACAACAGCTTCAGTTGCTCATAAAATGAACCGTAAATGGATTGGAGTTGAATTGGGAGAACAAGCCTATACTCATTGCAGTCCAAGATTAAAAAGAGTTATCTCAAAAAAGGATAATACAGGTATCTCAAAGTCTGTAAATTGGCAAGGTGGCGGCGGTTTCAAGTTCTATGAACTCGCACCGAGTCTTCTCAATCACGACAAGCACGGCAACCTTGTTATAAACAAGGAATATAATGCCGATATGCTTGCCGCTGCTATGGCTAAACATCAAGGCTTTACATACTCGCCCGACGAGGAACTGTATTGGAAGCAAGGATGCAGCTCTGAGCACGACTTTATCTTTACTACCACCCAACTCTTGACTTCGGAAGCACTCGAAGCTATTCACGACCAAATGGGTGAGAATGAATCATTGCTAATCTGCTGCACTAAGTTCCAACCTGAGTGTCGCAACCGCTACTCTAACATCACAATCAAAAAGATACCAAAGGTGCTTCTCGACACCTGCGAATTTGATAAAGATGACTACTCGCTCAATATCGTGTCAGTGCCCGAGATTGAAGATGAAGATGAGGAATGGGACGACTTCGGCCTTGATAATGAATCCTAGGCAGAAAGTGAAACTCTACCATCGCTATTCGATGAAGATTAAAAAAATATGGACTCGCAAGTAAATTACATACGTCAGAGACTTTCGCTTCGCACACCGCTTGCTAAAGCTCTTGAACTTACTTCACTGCTTACTGATAAGCTTTCTTTGAAGAAACCGCCGACTGACCCCGACAAGCTTGAAATGTTTATCGCGGAGGAACTCGCCAAGGTGAAATCTATCATCCCTACGTTCAAAAGTTTTGACCAGGATTTTCCTTCTATCGCTTTTTCCATTGCAACAGGCATTGGAAAAACGCGCCTAATGGGTGCTATTATTACATACCTATATCTGAAGAAAGGAATTAAGCATTTCTTCATTCTCGCTCCCAACCTGACTCTCTATGAGAAATTAATCCGCGATTTTGGAGATACCACATACGATAAATATGTGTTCAAGGGTATTGCTGAGTTTGTAGTTAAGAAACCGGAGATTGTCACTGCTGATAATTATGAAGGCAAGCAGTTATCAAACATTTTCAATCCTAATCAGGTTCAAATCAATATCTTCAACATCTCTAAGTTCAACAAAGATAGTAAGGATATAGGCAAAGGCACATCTAAAATGCGTCGTCTCTCTGAATACCTCGGAGAGTCTTACCTCTCTTATCTTGCAGGCCTGCCCGACCTCGTAGTCCTTATGGATGAAGCGCACCGCTACCATGCCGAAGCTTCCAAGAAGGCAATAAACGAACTTCGCCCAGTTCTCGGTCTGGAAATGACCGCCACACCTTTTGATGAAAAGGGCAAGACATTCAAGAACATAGTGTTTGAATACAATCTTGCAGAAGCACTCGACGAGGGGCTTTATGTCAAGGATCCGACTATTGCCATGGCAAGAAATTTCAACAAGGCTAATTTCACACCTGATGAAATCGAAATAATCAAACTCGAAGACGGTATTACTGTTCATGAGCGGACAAAAGCCGCAATTGAACTTTATGCTCGTCAATATAGCAAGCCGATTGTAAAGCCTTTTATCCTTGTAGCTTGCAAGGATATTGATCATGCTAAAGCAGTTAAGGAAAAATTGGAGAGTGATCTAATTTTTCACGGAAAATACAGTGGAAAGGTATTACAGATTGACAGCTCCACAAAGAAAGACGATGATATTTCTCGTCAGTTTGTGGAATTGGAGTCACCCGACAATGAAATTGAAATTGTAGTCCATGTCAATATGCTCAAAGAGGGATGGGATGTTAATAATCTATATACGATTATTCCTCTCCGAGCTGCCGAAGCTGCCGTCCTTATTGAGCAGACAATCGGACGCGGATTGCGTCTCCCATACGGAGGACGTCGTACCGGAAATAAAGATGTAGACACCCTCACTGTTATTGCCCACGACAATTTCGAGAAAGTGATTGAGGAAGCGCAGAAAGGGAACTCCGTGCTTCAGAAACTTTCTTATATCGAACTTGACGAACCCGACGAACGCGACCGTGGGGCAAAGGTGGAAACCACCCCAACTACCACTCAGCAAAAGATTGAACAGCGCATCGCCAAAGTTAAGCGGCAGATTGGTGAGAAAGCCGATAAGGTTGTAAAGCAGGTTGGCAAAGCCGTTCAGGAAGCCATTGCTACCATTACCGTACCAGGCGTTTCCTCTTTCTCAGATCTTCAGAAAAAAGAAGTTAAGGCACAAATCCGGCAGCAGGCAGTTGAGGCAATCAAAGAAAGCGTCAAAGACTCTCTCTTTGCTGAAGATGAAGCCTCTGCTCAGATTGCCCAAGTTGATGAAATTATCAATATCATCGTCGAGGACTTCGAGAAGAATGTGATTGAAATTCCACGTATTGTAATTGAGCAACAGGAAGTCAAGGCTTTCTTCGACGACTTTGACCTCGATACTTCGGAAGGATATACTCTCGCTGAGCTTAAGAGGGAAATAATTCGCCAAAGTCTGCATGACACCACCGTTTTCGAGATATTGGAGGGAAAATCCGGCAGCTCTAAGCGTCCTGCCATCGAACAGATACTTGTCAAACTCATAGATAAGGACGATATAGACTACGATGAAAATTCAGACTTGCTATATAAACTTATTGAGCAAGCCATGGATGCTATTCGTGAAAGAAACGGCATATCTAACGACGACGAACTCAACGAGCGCGTTCACCCTTATAGTCAAATACTTGCTGACAATATCTACAAGCAGCTGAAACAGCACTACCGCATTGTGCCTGGTGAGTACAAAGTCTATAAGGTTCTTCCGTTCTCGAAGATTCTTGATCAGCCTATTTTGGTAAACAACTGGGGTGAACTTGACTACCACGACCCCGTACCCCAGCAGAAATCTCACATTATAAAATTTGTGTATGTAGGGTTCAATAAATCCTACTACACCAAATATAGGTTCGATAGTTCTACCGAACTTGACTTTTCCGTTGTGCTTGAGACAAGCAATGAAGTTCAGAAATGGATTCGCCCGGTTCCTAACCAATTCAACATTTATTGGGCCAATGGAGCTAAGCGCTACGAGCCTGACTTCATTGTGGAGACTGGGGATGCAATTTATATGTGCGAAACCAAAGCCGAAAAGGATATGGAAGATGCAGATGTGCTTTCTAAAGCAGAAGCTGCAAGAGAGTTTTGTCGTCGTGCATCTGAGTTTACCGCAAAAAATGGAGGAAAGCCCTGGCACTACGTTCTAATTCCACACACACTTGTTGACCGTTCATATTCGTTCAACTACATTCTTTCCCAAACCAAGCTAAAGTAAAAGATAATCTTATTGAAGTCCGGCAATTGACTTGTGGGAGTAGAAAAAGAGGGGGTGGAGGGGTGGAAATTGAGATTTTTGGTGTAATTTTGCAGTCAATTTTCACAAATACACTCTATTTTTCAGAAAAGTGAATTGGCTTGAATCTCTTTTTTTCGATCATAGCCCGCTTCAGGCGCTTGTGGTGATTTCGATTATAATCGCCACAGGATTAGGCTTGGGCAAGATACGCATCGGGGGAATTTCGCTCGGCGTGACCTTTGTGTTTTTCACCGGTATCTTGGCCGGTCACCTCGGCCTGTCGATCGACAGCGCAATGCTCAACTATGCCGAAAGTTTCGGCCTCGTATTGTTTGTCTATGAGCTTGGCCTCAAGGTAGGCCCCGGCTTTTTCAGCTCGTTCCGCACCGGCGGCGTGAAGCTCAATCTCCTGAGCCTCGCCGTGATTTTGCTCGGCACCCTCATCGCCATAGGATTCTGTGTGTGGGGTCACCAGAATGTCGCCGACATGGTAGGCGTGCTTTGCGGCGCCACAACCAACACCCCGGCTCTCGGCGCGGCTCAGCAGTCGCTTGAACAGCTTGGCCTCCCCTCGGGCAACACCGCCCTCGGCTGCGCTGTGACCTATCCTCTCGGTGTGGTGGGCGTGATAGTGGCCCTGGTGCTGATACGCAAATTTATTGTAAGACAATCGGATATTTCGGCCGGCGACCGCTTTGAGCAGAATCACACCTTCATAGCCACCTTTCGCGTCACCAACCCTGCCATTAACGGCATGAGCGTGAAGGAGGTAGCCAAGTTGGCAAGATGTCACTTTGTGGTGTCGCGCCTGTGGCACAACGGAAAGGTGGAGATACCTGCCGGCGACACCATTTTCCACTCGGGCGACAGGGTTCTCGCCGTGACCACCGATGCCGAATCAAAAGAGTTGCGCATGGTGTTTGGCACCCAGGAGGAAAAAGACTGGAACAAAGATGATATTGACTGGAATGCCATCGACTCGTCGCTCGTTTCGAGCCATGTGGTGGTGAGCCGCCCCGAAATCAACGGCCGCAAGCTCGGCTCGCTGCGACTCCGCAACAGCTATGGCATTAACATCTCGCGTGTTACCCGCGCGGGCGTGCAGCTGCTTGCCACTCCCGGCCTGGTGCTTCAGCTCGGCGACCGCCTCACAGTGGTGGGTGAGCAGAAGGCCATCGACAATGTGGCTAAAATTCTCGGCAACACCACATCCCAGCTCAAAGACCCCAACCTCGCTGCTATATTTATCGGTATAGTGCTGGGCCTTATACTCGGCTCGCTCCCGATCGCTTTGCCCGGCATCTCCACTCCGGTGAAAATGGGTCTGGCGGGCGGCCCGATGATTGTAGGCATACTGATAGGAAGATTCGGCCCCAACATGCACCTCGTCACCTATACCACCCGCAGCGCCAACCTGATGCTCCGCGGAATAGGTCTGTCGCTCTTTCTCGCCTGCCTGGGTCTTGACGCGGGAGCAGGATTTCTCGACACTATCATGAAGGCTGACGGTTTGCTGTGGATAGGTTTGGGATTGATAATCACCATAATCCCTGTGCTGATGATGGCACCTGTGGCGATGAGGATATTCAAGCTTGACTTTGGGAGCGCCTGCGGAATGTTGTGCGGCGCAATGGCCAACCCCATGGCCCTCAACTATGCTAACGAAACCTTGCCGGGCGACAACGCCGCCGTGAGCTATGCTACCGTCTATCCTTTGACGATGGTGAGCCGAGTGGTGATAGCTCAGGTAATGGTGTTAGCGATGGCTTAAACTCCCACTCCCCCGCCTTTATCGGCCACATGCGGTTGTTGACCTTCTCATCCTTAGCCGAGGGGAGAATCACCACCGGAGTGCCAACGTCGACCATCTGCCGCAGCTGCTCCAACACTCTGTTTTCAATCCTTATACACCCCTCCGAGTCGCGGTAGCCCAATGACTGGGGGATATGCGTTCCGTGGATACCTAAGCCGCTGTGGGGCGGAGCAAGGAGTCTCAAAAACCACCCTCCGTAGGCACCCTTGCGCTTTCCGAGTCCGTCGTTGAAATCATGGCTCCATGACGAGGCATTGCGAATCTGACTAATTGTGAAAAAACCTTCGGGAGTGCGGTTGTCGCCGCTCTGCTTCTTGTCGCCATACGCCCGGCCACATGATATAGGGGTGGTGAAAATTTGCGAGCAAGCCGCGTCATAGACGGTGAGAGCCATCGCGCCCTTGTCGATCACGATATATGAAGCTTTGAGCAACGGCGGGGAGGCTATGACAGCCACCGACCATAACAGACACATAATTATAGCGCAAAGCAATCGTTTCATAGAAAGGGGGTGAAAATCTCTGTGCAAATTTACCCAAAAAATTCCAAATACTTTGTAACTTTGCAAAACCATTTTCCCAATCAGTCATGACATCTCAAGCTAACGATATATCCACCGCCCGACAGCCCCTGCAGCCCGCTTCAAAGAAGGGGGAAATGTTTGTCGGCGCCCATGTCTCAGCCTCCAACGGCGTGGAGACAACCCCCGAAAGAGCAAATGAGATAGGTGCAAAATCATTCGCGCTGTTCACCCGCAATCCGTCGAGATGGCATTCCAAAGCCATTACCGACAAATCGGCCAAACAATTTCGCGACAACTGCGCCCGGCTCGGTTATGACCCCTCGGTGATACTCCCCCACGACAGCTACCTCATCAATCTCGGCGCGCCCGATGAAGAAAAGCTCGCCATGAGCCGCGAAGCTTTTGCCGACGAAATGGCCCGCTGCGAGCAGCTCGGCCTCACGATGCTCAATTTCCACCCCGGCAGCCATCTCCGCCTCATCGACCCTGAAAGCTGTCTCGACCGCATTGCCGAGAGCATCAACATAGCCCTCGAAAACTCGAAAGGGGTTAAAGCCGTTATCGAAAATACAGCCGGCCAGGGAAGCAACCTCGGCTTTGAATTTTCGCAGATAGCCCGCATAATCAACGGCGTGGAAGACAAAAGCCGCGTAGGCGTGTGTATCGACACCTGTCATGCTTTCGCAGCCGGTTATGACCTCTCCACTCCCGAAGGCTATGAGGCAATGTGGCAGGAATTTGACAGATTAATCGGACTGAATTATCTCAGCGCCCTCCATGTCAACGACTCGAAAAAAAGGGTCGGCTCACACGTTGACCGCCACGCCCCGATAGGTCAGGGCATGATAGGCATGAAATTTTTTGAGATGATGATGAACGACAGCCGCCTCGCCGGTATTCCCCTCATCCTTGAAACTCCCGAAGAAAGCCTCTGGCCTCAGGAAATAGCCATGCTCTATTCACTTATTAAGTAACAATCAACCTTTTCAATATTCAGCCTTAATACCATGTCGTTTCACAAACCGGATCTGAGCTTCGCAAAACTCTTCAACCTGAGCTTCGGATTTTTCGGAGTGCAGATTGCCTACGCTCTCCAGAGCGCCAACATATCGCGCATATTCGCCACTATCGGTGCCGACCCCCACAACCTGGCATATTTCTGGGTATTGCCCCCTCTGATGGGCATAGTGATCCAGCCGATCGTGGGCATAGCCAGCGACCGCACATGGACCCGTCTCGGCCGTCGTCTCCCCTACCTGCTCGTGGGCGCTCTGGTGGCAATAATCGTGATGTGTCTGCTCCCCAACGCAGGCAACTTCGGTCTTGGCATCTCGGCAGCCATGGTATTCGGCTTCATCGCCCTGATGTTTCTCGACACCTCGATCAACATGGCTATGCAACCCTTCAAAATGCTTGTGGGCGACATGGTCAACGAGCGTCAGAAAGGTCTGGCCTATTCGATTCAGAGCTTTTTGTGCAACGCCGGTTCGCTGGTGGGCTATCTCGCCCCGCTTGTGCTTACAGCCATAGGCGTGAGTAACCTCGCCCCCCAAGGCCAGGTGCCCCAGTCGGTTACATGGTCGTTCTATATCGGTGCGGGAGTGCTGCTGCTCTGCGTGGGTTATACATTTATCACCATTCGCGAAATGCCTCCGGCCGAGTATGCCCGCTTCCACGGCCTTGACAACCCCGACCAGAAAGAATCAGAACCCAAGAGCGAGGCCAACGTGTTTAAGCTTCTCGCCAAAGCTCCCGCAACATTCTGGAGCGTGGGCCTGGTGCAGTTCTTCTGCTGGGCGGCTTTCCTTTATATGTGGACCTACACCAACGGCGCTATAGCTCAGACCGTGTGGAACACCTCCGACGCCTCCTCGGCCGCCTATCAGGAAGCCGGCAACTGGGTTGGTACCCTCTTTGCCGTTCAGGCCATCGGCTCGGTGCTTTGGGCAGTGGTGATACCGATGTTCAAGAGCCATAAATTCATCTACTCGCTCAGCCTCATTCTCGGCGGTATCGGCTTTATCTCCACCCTCTACATCCACGACCAGTATCTTTTGTTTGTGAGCTACCTGCTCATCGGTTGCGCCTGGGCAGCCATGCTCGCTCTCCCCTTCACAATTCTCACCAATTCGCTTTCAGGCCGCAACCTCGGCGCCTATATGGGTCTCTTTAACGGCACCATCTGCCTGCCCCAGATTATCGCCGCGCTGCTTGGCGGAGTGATTCTCAAAGCTCTCGGAGGCGCTCAGGTCAACATGCTTGTCACTGCCGGAGTGTTGCTGCTCGCAGGCTCGGTGGCCGTGTGGTTCGTGCGCGAGACCTATGGCGAGCGCACCGCCAATTAATCCCCCCTATTCTTCCAACTCACGATTAAACTTCAATCTCAATCATTGTCATGAAACCTTCCATACCCAAGGGTACACGCGATTTCGGCCCCGCTGAAATGTGTCGCAGAAACTATATCTTCAACACTATCAAACAGGTGTTTAACCTTTTCGGATTCTCACAGATCGAGACTCCCGCATTGGAAACACTGGCCACCCTGATGGGAAAATATGGTGAGGAAGGTGACAAACTGCTGTTTAAGATTCTCAACTCGGGCGACTTTCTCAAGGATATGTCACCCGAACGCATAGCCGAAGGCGACTACCGCAAGATAATCCCCGCCATCAGCGAAAAGGGCCTCAGATATGACCTTACGGTGCCGTTTGCCCGCTATGTGGTGATGCACCGCGACGAGCTGCAGATGCCTTTCAAGAGATTTCAGATTCAACCCGTGTGGCGCGCCGACCGTCCACAGAAAGGTCGCTACCGCGAGTTCTATCAGTGTGACGCCGACGTGGTAGGCTCCGACTCGCTGCTCAACGAGGTTGAGTTGCTCCAGATGATCGACGAGGTGTTCCGTC
>CAYLMR010000088.1:0-9547 GCA_964384885.1 uncultured Bacteroides sp. | reverse complement strand
CGGTTGTATTTGACGTAGGCGTCTATGCCGGCCTCGTCCATGAAGCGGTAGTTCTCTTCGCTACCGTAGCCGGAGTCGGCAACCGCAGTGGAGGGAAGATGATGGTAACGGTCCAGGAATGAGTTGAAGAAGGGAATAAGGGTGAGTGTATCGGTAGGATTGGGGAACAGCATGAAGTCAGTGATGAACTGGTTTTCGGCAGAGATCTGCAGATTGTAACCCGGCTTGGTCTGTCCGTTGTTCATCGCGTCCTCCTTCATGCGCATGAATGTGGCGTCGGGGTCGGTCTTGGACATTGAGTTGCGGTCTCCAATCTGATTCAGACGACCGTCATACTCATTGAGCTTGTCGCGTTGCGCCTCCAGTTCCTTTATCTGCTTCTTGCGCTCACGCTGCCCTTTCTTCTGCTCCTTGTCCTCAGGCTCGGGTGTCTTTTCGAGCGACTGCTTTAACTCATCTATAATATCGGTAAGTTGCCCGGGGGTGAACTCAACCTTGTCGTTATCCTTGATATTGTCCTGTGCTATCGCGTCATCTATCTGTGAGAGCAGCACGGAGATCTTCTCCATCAACTTTGCCCGGTTCTTCTCTATGGTCTTGCGCCATACGAACGTGTACTTGTTTGCCTTGGATTCTATCTTGGTGCCGTCAATATACTCTACATCCAGACTGACAAAGCCCTTGTCAGCCAGTATGAGTACCAGTTGTGTGAAGATATTGTTGATTTCATTCTTCACACGGTTGCGGAAACGGTTGATGGTTATGAAGTCAGGCTTGCTGTATCCCGCCAGCCAAATGAAATGGATGTCACGAAGCAGCCGTTTCTCTATCTTGCGGCATGAATAGATGTTGTTCATGTAGGCGTAGATCACAACCTTGAGCAACATTTTGGGATTGTATGGACTGCGGCCGCGCTCACGGTATAATTTCTTGAAATCCTCAAGATTCAGACTCTCGACAATGGAGTCTACAACACGCACAGGGTCATTTTCCGCAATATCCTCATCGATTCTTTGCGGAAAAAGCACCATTTGGTTGGGCATGTAAGATTTAAAGTGTATCTTTGTGGACATTTAATTTGTTTTATGCCACTAAGTTACAAAAACTTTTTGACATGGCAAAGCCCCGGCTTGGGAAAGTCGAGGCTTTGTTTTATGTTTTTCAGCAGTTTATTAATAAAAGAGGCTGCACCTATTTTGACACAGCCTCGGATTTATTGACTAAATTACGGGAAATTTGGTGTAGTTTTCCCGGCAGAATGATAAGTGTTCGTTGAATATAAGTGTAATTATTTGACCAAAACTATCCAGCCGCGTTTTTTACCTTCAGGTCGGCTGATGTAGCCTTTTTCGGATAGGTTCTCCAACTGTTTTTGGATGGCGGAGCGATTGATACCGAGGGTTGTGGATATGGTATTAATCGAGGCTTCGGGATTGGATTGAAGAAGTCGCAAAATACGCCCCGGTGTAGCAGTGGAAAAGCGGATAATTTCACCATCGTACCACCACATTGTTTCGCGGTTTCCCGATAAAAATTCTATCATTGCAGATATATCCGATGTCAGAGAATTCTCCATATATTTTACAAAAGGAGCAATAGCTTGAAGAGACGCGTGAGCACCGTCAGAAGGAACCTGACCAACGGCGGAATCAGCAAGCGCCAAAGCGTTGAGATAGGCTCTCTTATTTTTACTCCGAATAACCATTGCCGGCCATTTGTGACGGAGTAAGATGAAGTTAACCAACAGTCGAGCTATACGTCCGTTGCCATCTTCAAAAGGGTGAATACGAATATAGCGGTAATGAAACAGCGCTGCAAGCTCAATTGGAGACATGGAACCATCCTCGACAACTTCATTATACCACGCAATCAGATCCGCCATAAGAGCAGGTGTTTCCTCCGGGGAGGCATATTCAAAGCGTTCTCCGGTAGGGGTGATGACCGAATTGGGTCGAGTTTTATATCTTCCGGCATGAACAGTATAACTTGTCGTTTCTCCACCGGGCAACTTACGATAAACTTTATAATCCTCCCGCAACATTACCTGATGAACCTGACGAATGAAAGTTTCAGTCAATGGTTCAGTAGTTTCAGCCTCCCGTTCAATCATATTAAGGCAAATGTTATGGGCTTTCATCTCCTCCAGATCTTTCATCTTAGCCGGGCCCATTACTTCACCAAGAAGCAGCAGAACTTCGGTTTGGCCGTAAGTAAGGGTATTGCCTTCAATATGATTATTATTATAGTTGAAGTCAAGCATAAATTTACGTTTCAAACGGTTTTCATCATCAGATGAAAGAGGATGTATCTCTAACCAATTATTATAAATTTTGTTGAGTGGGGTCATATAAATATAATTTTCGCAAAGATATAAAATGTACCACTTATATACAAACATACCACCTTTTTAGTGGTACAAAAGAGAAAATGTTTCCAAAAAGGTTGTAGCGTTACAACCTTTTTGGAAACATTTTGGGTGGATGGAGGGACAATGAGGGCGGAAACGTACCACTTGCGAGGAAACGTACCACCAAATAAGTGGTACATTGGCTCAGGTTGAGGATTGGATTCAGCCGATGAGGTATTTGCTTTTGGGGAGGAGGGAGAGTATTTTGGTCACAAGGATGCAGATCACAAAGGTAATGATGCCGACCAAAATGATTGTGACAGGGGTGGAAAACCATCCTTCAAAGAGTGTGTAGACAGCTCCTAAAACAAAGATGTGCATCAGATAGATGCCATAGCTGAGATTGGAGATTTGTGTGACTGCACGGTTGGACCGGGCATTTCTAAAAAGGGTTTCAATCAGCAGAAATGCGCCGAAGCTTTCGAGAATGACGTTGGGGGTGCAAAAACGCCAGCTTAATTCGAGTTGTTGCAGGGTCTCGGCTGTGGGAATACGATTATACCATATGCAACCGGTTATGGCATAGCCTATTATATAAGCCGCTGCGCCGAGGATATATCTTTTCTTAGCCGACCAATTGAGATAGCTATGTAAATAATATGCCAATACTACATATCCGAGAAATCCTGAAAAATACCATAACATGTTGTATTCATTCCAATAACATTCTCCGAAGATGTCGCCCACATAAGCTCTCAGATAGGGGAAAAACGAGGAGATAAACCAAAGGGCAATAAACATCTCCAGTCCCTTTTTTCCGGCTTTCTGCAACCACGGGGAGATAACCGGCATGAAAAGATATAAGCCAATGAGCATGTAGACAAACCACATGTGACCGCTGGCGTCGTTGAAATTATATGTGAGACGGAAAAGCGAGTCAGCTACTTCGTCGGCAGTCATCGAGTTCCAGAAATAGGGGAGTGTGGCATAGAGCACCGACCATATAGCAAAGGGAATAACCACTCTGGTAAGTCGCTTTTTGAAAAATAATCTAACTGACCCGGTGACAGGAACGAGCAGATAGGCCGAGATGAGAACAAACAGCGGCACGGAACATCGGAAAGCGCTGTCAAACACACTCACCCAATAACCATCATCCATGCTGCGGATGCCGATGTCAGAACCGTCGATGAAGAAAAACTCACACGAGTGAACCATAATCACCATGAAACAGGCTATCACTCTCATATAGTCCAGAAAAACAATACGTTTACTCATGATTTGATTTGTTTGTTAAGTTGATTTGGCCGCAAAATTAGAGAATAATCATTTTAATCGAAATACTGAAAAATAACCATAAAAGGCTGTTGTGAATACCGGGTGGAATATGTAATTTTGCCAATAAATATCCACTTACTATGGACGTATTAAGAAAAGAACTCACCGCTTTTTACGAGAGTCAGAATCTGGCCGATGAAAAGCTTGACTATAAACTCCTGGCCGAATGTCGGCGCAGGGTAGAGGTGGCCGTCGGGGTTGAAAATGATTGCCGCGTCATCACCGACGCCGCTGCTGATCACTGTTTTATCTTTGGAGGAAGCTTCTCATTCCTCATAGGGTTGAGCGACGGTTGCTGGTTTGCCGAAGAAATGGATTCGAGCGATGAAGATGTGATCTATAAGCGCATTCATCCCGAAGACCTTGTCGACAAGCGAATGTTGGAATATGAGTTTTTCAAATATATAGACACCCTCCCCAATAGTCTGAAAACCAACTATAAGGCAACATGCTGCATAAGAATCAGGAATCGCAAGGGGCAATATATACGCGTTAACAACAGCACCCGCGTGATGCGTCTGTCGCCTAACGGGAAGGTGTGGATAATACTCTGCGGCTATGAGTTGGCGCCCGAACAGCAAACGTCGGAGGGGATAGAGCCGCGTATCATAAACTTCGTTACGGGTGAGATTACCGATGTGCAACTCTCAGAAAGACGCGCACATATATTGACCGACCGCGAAAAGGAGATACTCCGACTCATCAAGGAGGGGAAGCCGAGCAAACAGATTGCCGAGTTATTGAAGATCAGCGTTCACACGGTGAGCCGTCACCGTCAAAATATACTGGAGAAGCTGAGCGTGGGCAATTCGGTTGAAGCCATAATGGCGGCTACATTGATGAAGCTGCTCTGATCACCGCATGGTTATTAATCAGTATTTTTATTGAAATGAGGCTGCAAATAATCCAATCGGTGGAATAAAAATGTTTCGGAAATGGTTGTAGTGGTATAACCATTTTCGAAACATTTTTTGCGCCGCGAGTCCGCGCAATGGCGGGGCGGGGGATCAGGGGTTGGAGGGGGTGAGGCGGGAGTATTCCAGGTCGGTGACGGGGGAGAGCCATTCGTTGGAGGTGTTTTCGCCGTCGAGCTCAAAGGCGAGGTGGGCAAACCAGCTGTCGGCAGCGGCGCCATGCCAGTGCTTCACGTTGGCGGGAATATGAATCACGGTGCCGGGAAGTATCTCTACGGCGGGTTTGCCCTCTTCCTGATACCATCCGCGGCCGGCCACTCCTACGAGCATCTGACCGCCTCCTTTAGTGGCGCGGTGGATATGCCAGTTGTTGCGGCAGCCGGGCTCGAAGGTCACGTTTGAAAACTTCACCTGCTCGGTGGAGATAGGAGCGAGATAGCTGTTGCCGACGAAATATTTGGCGTAGGCGGTGTTGGGCTCGCCGATAGGGAAGATCATCTGTTTCTGAAACTCGGCCTTGGCGTCGGTGCCCTCAACATCATCGCTCCACACATCTTTGGCGAGGCGGAAGGCTGCCCAAGCTTTAGGCCAGCCGGCATAGAAAGCTATGTGGGTGATGATCTCGGCGGCTTCGATGCGGGTAATGCCGTTTTTCCTGGCTTCCTGAAGGTGGAAGGTGAGCGACGAGTCGGTGATGCCCTGCGAGATGAGCGAGGTGATGGTAACGAGGCTGCGGTCGCGCAACGAAAGGAGATCATTGCGGCTCCACACTTCGCCGAAAAGAATGTCGTCGTTGAGTCGTGCAAACTCGGGGGCGAACTCACCGAGCTGATTGCGACCTGCGGTCTGGATGATTTTCTGTTGTGCCATGATGCTAAGGGTTAATGTCATTATCAGTGAAAAGATGCTGAGCCGTTTGCCTGTCATAATCGTGAGATTTATTAATTTGCAAAGTTACTGCCATAATTCCGCCCCGACGTATCAATTTCACGGCATAATGTATCAATTTCACGGTTAAAAAGCCCATCACGGTCTCTAAATATCAGATTATTATTGCTAACTTTGCGGGGATGAACAAGATACTCAAAGTCAATTCTCCCGGCGACTACAGCGCATATCTCGGTCTCAGCGCTCCCCACCGACTGGTGAGCGTGATAGACTATAATGCCATTTCGCCCATAAGGTCGAGCCTCAACAACTATGGTGTCTATGCCATATTTCTGCGCGACGACAACTCGGTCAACTTGCAATATGGCTGCGGAAAATATGACTATAAGGAGTCGACATTGCTGTGTGTCTCTCCGGGTCAGATAGGGGGCAAGGAGGATGACGGCGAGAGGATTTCAATATCGGGTTGGGCGCTGCTGTTTCATCCCGACCTGCTCCACGGCACCCCGCTCGAGAAGCTCATTCATGAATATTCATTCTTTGACTATCACATCAACGAGGGGCTGCACATGAACCGCGAGGAGCACGACATAATAGTGTCGCTGCTCAGAGCCATTCAGCGCGAAATCAACGAGGAGCACGACTCTGAGCAAGATGAGATAATAGTAGGCTATATCAACGTGTTGCTGAAATATTGCAAGCGATTCTACAACCGCCAGTTTCTCACCCGCAAGAAAGAAAATTCAGATGTTCTCGCCCGCTTTCAGGACTCCTTGGCCGACTACTATGCCAACGGGCTGCAGTTGAGAGAGGGGATACCCACAATACAATATCTGGCCGAGCGGCTCTGCATGTCGCCCAACTATCTCGGCGATCTCATAAAGCGCGCCACCGGCGAAACGGCGGGAAGTCACATAAGGAATTTCCTTGTCATCCAGGCCAAAAACGGTCTTGCGGCCGGAAAGACAATCTCCCAGGTGGCCTATGACATAGGGTTGGGATACCCTCAGCACCTCAGCCGCATGTTTAAGAAACAGACCGGCATGACCCCCTCGGCCTATCTCAGGCAGATGAAAAAAAGCTGACCAAAAAAAGCGCAGCCCCTGATGAATTTTTAGGTTCATCAGGGGCTGCGGGCTTTATACCGGAAGATGAATCAGAATATCATCTTGGCGGAGGCAGATGTTTTAGGGGTGTGGATGGCCACGATGTGGAGACCCGAGAGGGGAGTGAGGATAGTTCCGTCGGGGGTGTCGAGATATTTTTCGAGCATCTTGCGGCCCGAGAGATTGTAGATCGTGAGAATGGCCGGATTGTCGATGTCGCGGAAGGTGATACACCCCGAGTCGACGCTTATGTCATAGGAGACACGGTCGGCAGCCACTGAGCCGATACCTGCGCCCGCGGCCTTGGCGTCGAGATTCCACGCCTTGAGCGATGACATCTGAGAGGGAGCGTCGGCAAAGGCGGTGACAGCTTCCATGGCCTTGGCTTTGGGGAAAATCCTCACCGAAGTGGCCCAGGTGTCGTTGACGAAAATGTCGAGTATCGAGTGGTCGAAAAAGATATTGAGCTTCACAGCAGAGCCTTTGGCCAACTGGCGGGGGAGGGCGCTGTGATAGAAACCGTCGAAGACACCGGCGTCGTTGGTCAGGCGGTCAACGCCACGCATATCCACCACAATCTCGTTGGCGGCGCCGTCATAGTAGACCTTGAGCGCCGAGGCGCCGTCGTCGAGGAGGGTGAAGCCGCATTTTCCACCGGTCACCGTAAACTCGCCCAACAGTTCCACGCTCCTGCCTGCCACGCCGTCGAGAGTGAGGGTGCCGTCGAGGATGAATCCGGCTTTTGAAAACCCGGCGCCGCTGCGCATTGCCTTCAGCCCCTCATAGGGCTTCTGACACAGGTTGCCGTCGCTGTCGAGGCTCCACTCACGGGGCAGAGAATAGGTGTGGGCATAGCCGAGGTCGTAGTTGTCGCGCGAGGGGAGTTTGTCGGGCACAATGCCCAAGGCGATAGTCTTGCCGTCGTGCTGACAGATGGTGGGCGACAGGAGGCCGAAGCCGTTGCGGGCAAATCCGGGCAGCTCGATGTTGGCGGGCGCTTTGCGGAGGGGGTTGAAAGTGCCGTCGTCATTGATAGTACCAACCCAGTAGAGTGAGGCTACCCCCTTGGAGGTGTTCTGAGGAGTGGTGGTGAAGAGCCATTTATCGCCCATCGGAGTGATGTTGGGCATTTCCCAGAAAGTGCCGCACGAAGCTTTGTCGCTTCCCGTGAAGAAGGTCTTGCCGTCGTTGCTCCACCTGCCCGACGAGGGATTGTAGGCGTGGAGGGTTGTGGTGCCCACTCCCCCCTTGCTCGACCCCACGATGATATAGGCGCCGAGGTCGGTGCGGAAGAAATAGGGGTCGCGGAAATCGTCGGAAAGTCCGTCGGGGCGGCCGTTGATGATTGGTTCAGGCATTTTGCTCCACTCCATCAGGGAGTTGTCGGCGGGACTGGCCTGAGCTATCACCGCTTTGGCATAGTCAACACCGGTGTAGATAATCGAGGGCTTGCCGCCGGTGAGCTGAGGGTCGGAGAACACACATCCCGACCAGCACCCCTTGATGTCGTAGGGGGCACCCGGAGTGATGGCCACCGGCTCTTCTCTCCAGTCAATGAGATTTTCGCTTGAGAGGTGTCCCCAGTGGAGGCGCGCCATATAGGGGCCGTTGGCATTTTTCTGGAAGAAAAGGTGATAGCGACCGTCGGAATAGGTCATGCCGTGGGTCTCGTTGGTCCAGTTGGCGCCCGGCATACCGTGGAAAGCGGGGCGCATAGGGTCATCGGCAAATCTTGAGGCGGCGATGGTGAGATCGGCGGGATTCTCAGGCTTCCACGCGGCGATGGTCTCGGGCGCGAGCGCCTCGTCATAGAGGGTTATGTCGTCGATCAGACCATTAAACGAGGTGAGGCAGAAAGGCCCGGCAAACCGCTCGCTGAGGCTGCGGCCTATTCTCATCGGGGCGCTTCCTGCCGAGAGGGTGCCGGTCGATTTGGCCGATGCCACAGCCACGCCGTTGTTGTAGAGAGTGGCGGTGCGCGCCTCGGTGTCGATCACGGCGGTGAGGTTGACCCATTGATATTGCGGCAGGGGAGTGTCGACCTTGAGTTCGAGTGGCCAGCCGCCGGCATAGGTCTTGAATGAATATTTGCCGTCAAACCCTATGAAGAATCCGAAGCCGGTCTTGGCCTTGTCGTCGAGACAGGAGGCGACAGTAACCTGCTCGGGGGTGTTGACATCTATTTCTACAATAGGATAGGTCTCGACAGCGAGCCACACCGAGGCTGTCATCTTGGTGGCACCCGAGGGGAGGAGGTTGCCTGTCGTGGCGTCGATATAGGTGGTATATCCGTCAAAGCGCAGGGCGTTGCCCCGGGCGCCGGCCACATTCTCGGGCTGACGGGCGCCGTTGATGGCAAACGCCTTTCCCGAAACAGCCTCGACGATGTTGCCGTAGGCGGCGGTCATCGTAAAGCGCGCCACCTCGCGGGAATGAGAGGGGAGAGCGAGAAGCATTGCCGCGGCGCTTAGCAAAAATCCGCTTATAAGGGGAGATTTAGTCATGGTAGTATATAGAGTGTTGTGATAAAACAGTTTATCGTTGTCTTAACAACGCAAATCCTTAAGCCAATATTTTTTGAGGGAGATAAAAATAGTGTGTCGTGCCTGAAAATCCGGAATGAGAGAGGGCACGACACACTTTTCATACACACTTTTCGAATCGTCAGTAAAACCTAAAGCAATCTATATAAACCTTTTTCAAACTTACCTAATAAAACTGAGACTGACGATTTCAATAATATGACCGTGATTATTTCAAGTAATTAAGTATATTGGCTGTGAGTTGTTCAACATTGTGCTGATAGGGGTTTACGCCCGAGTTCTGGTTCCACTCATAGGCGGCCAGACCGTTGGCTATGCAGCGTCCATGCTCGGCGTTGGCGTAGAACTCCACCAGACCGGCCACACAGTGGTCGCGCACGTGTCCCCAGGTGGCGAGCACAAGCGAATTGG
>CAYLMR010000087.1:0-9920 GCA_964384885.1 uncultured Bacteroides sp. | reverse complement strand
AACTCTTCCAATTAACGGATAATATTAACCCGTCCAACTTTTTGGGGTCACTTCAAATAGGCCTGATAGGCCACGGTGGACGCCAATTAGTCTAATTTGAGCAATTGGACTAATTGCTAATTACTCATTGCTAATTACTAATTGGAGAAGTTGGAGAAGTGAGGAATTGTGTGTAATTTTGCATTTCTGATGAAACAACAGGCTTTCGACGCCTTATTATTAAGACAGAAAAACCTCATGACAGTCAAAATTCATTCTTCACATTTAGCCGTAATCGCCTCATGGTGTGTGGCTTTGCTCATGTCAGTGTCGGCTAAGGCCGCCATGCCCGCCGCTCCTTTGTCGCCCGACCGCGATCTGCTCTCCGACACGATTATCATGGCGCAGGTCGACTCGATCTATTTTAAGGACGGCATGTCGATTCACCCCGCCGACACGCTCGACATCCACACGTCGCGCTATTTTGACATCTACACCCCTGCCTATAGTGTGCCGCTGATATTCGATAACTATAATTTTTATAACGGTGTGAGCGTGAGGGCTCTGGAGCGTGCCGACAGCTTGAGGCAGATTCTCGGGCCGGGCGCCGACTGGCTGATAGATGTGGCTATCAGCAACGCCAACATGCAGCAGGCCCGTCAGAACTACATGACCCTCAACCCCGACAGGATAGTCTATAACCTGTCGCAGATGCCCGCGCCCCCCACCCATTATAACGCCACTGTGACCCCCGGCTCGCGCACCATCAACGTTTATGAAATAAAGATCGAGCCGGCCAAGACCACCGAAAACATCACCCCCGAGGTGAAGAAATATCACTGGCTGAGAACTTTTGACGCCTCGCTCGACTTCACCCAGGCCTATATCTCGCCCAACTGGTATCAGGGCGGTACCAACAACCTCAACATCCTGGGCTTTCTGAGATATAACGTGAAGCTCAACGAGAAATTCCACCCCAATCTGAAATTTGACACCACGGTGGAATATAAGGTGGGCGTCAACAACGCCCCCGACGACACGACGAGGAGGTATAACATTACGGAAGACCTGTTTCAGTTCTACACCAACTTCGGTTATAAGGCCGCCCACAACTGGTATTACTCGCTGACGGGCAACTTCAAGACCCAGCTGCTCAAAAGCTATGCCAGCAACTCCCATAATCTCAGAGCCGCCTTCCTCTCGCCCGGTACGCTGAGTGTCGGTGTCGGTATGACTTATTCAAAAAACACCAAGCATTGTGACTTTAACGCCTCGATCAACCCCCTGGCCTATCAGCTCACCACCTGCATCAACTCGGAGATGAACCCCACTTCGCAGGGCATCGAGGAGGGAAAGAAAACCAAGTCGAGCTATGGTAGCAACACCGAGCTGAAATTTACATGGCGCATGAGATATAACATTACCTACAACTCGCGCCTCTATATGTTTACCAACTATGACTATGCTCAGGGCGACTGGGAAAACACCATGTCGTTTGACATCAACAGGTTTCTCAGAACCAAGATTCAGTGGCATGTGCGCTATGACACCCGCACCGGGCGTATTCCCGACAGCGAGTGGCACAGATTCCAGCTCAAGGAGATACTTTCGTTTGGCGTGAGCTACAGATTCTCGAATGTTTAACCGGCTGCTTGTCGTGATGGCGGCGGTAGTGATGCCGCTTTTAGGAGTGGCGCAGAGCGTGGCCGACGACCTCACGGGCCGCCTCGAAGAGCGTGGCGCCGACATGATAGAGGGTATCTGGCGGCTCACATCGGGCTCTATGGCCACGATAGCCATAGAGCGCAGCGCGGAGTGTGACCCCGGCGACCCCCTTGACCGGAGATATGACATAACCATCATTACGGCGCCCGACCGGAGCCTGCTGCCCGGCATGGAGGTGGGCCGGCTGCGCGCCACAGCCAAGGAGGGGGAATATGAGGCGGAGATGCTTGCCGAGCCTCCTGTGGCCTCGCTTGCCGGGGCGATGAGAAAAGGGGGAGTGAGGCGCAAGGTTGTGATGCGCCTGCATGACTCCGGCTCGAAGCTCGAGTTTATACCCCGCAGCCCGAAGGTGAGACTGTCGGCCTATGTGTCGCTGCCCTTTCTGTTTGTGCGCCCCTCGCTGCGCACCCGCGAGAGCCGCGCCTCCGAGCAGGCCACCCACGGCGCGCTGAGGGTGTATCCGCGCCCCGCGGTGCCTCACGAACCGATATATTTCTAACCGCAAAGGAGCTATGAGGAGACTGTTGCTGATAGTGACGATGGCGGTGACTGTGGCCGCGGCGATGACCGCCACGGAGGCTCCGCGGCGCGTGAAGACCACCCGCGGGCCGAGGCTTAAGGCCGAATATACCGCCCCCGCCGCCGGGAGCCGCGACACGGTGGGCGGCGAGGCCGCCGACAGCGTGATAGCCTTCGTGGGTCTCTCGGGCTATGACAAGCCGCTGAGGTCGAGGCGCGAGAGTCTCTTTGTGACCAACCGCTCGGCGCGCACCCTCTCGGGGCTTGAGATAGAGATAGCCTACAGCGACATGTCGGGGCGCTCTCTACACCGCCGCCCGGTAACGGTAGCTGTAGACCTCCCTCCCGGCGAGACCAAGAGAGTGGAATTCGGCTCGTGGGACTCGCAGCAGTCGTTCTATTATAACCGTTCGCCCCGCCCCTCGAAAGCTCAGGCTACCCCCTATGACGTGAAATGCAGAATAACGGGTGTCTCATCGGGAGACACTGTATATGTTTCTAACTCAGTAGATAAACACTTATGAGCAAGAAAGATAGTTTTGATAAAGATATGCCCGACGGCAAACTGGCCCAGCTGGCCACCGGCAACCTCGCCAAGCTGTTGTGGCAATACTCGCTCCCCGCAGTGGTGGGCATGGTGGTGATGTCGCTCTATAACGTGATCGACCGCATATTCATCGGTCAGGGCGTAGGCACCGAGGCGATAGCCGGCCTGGCGATAACCTTTCCGGTGATGAATGTGTCGGCGGCGCTCGGCGTATTGATCGGCGCGGGCGCGGCGGCGAGAATCTCAATCATGCTCGGCGCCAACGACCGGAGGAGCGCCGAGAAGGTGCTCGGCAACTCGCTGGTGCTCACTCTGGTGCTCGGCGTGGCCTATATCACGTTGTTTGCCCTCTTCCTCGACCCCATCCTCAGGGCCTTCGGCGCCTCTGACGCCACGTTGCCCTATGCCCGCGACTTTATCGGCACACTGCTTCCCGGCCTGCTGCTCACCAACATAGCCTTTTCGTTCAACAACATCATGCGCGCCTCGGGCTATCCGGTGAGGGCGATGGTGACAATGTTTATCGGCGCGGGCGCCAACGTGATTCTCGCCCCGATATTCATTTTCCTGCTCGACATGGGCATACGCGGCGCCGCCATTGCCACCGACCTCTCGATGCTCTGCTCGGCCGCCTTTGTGATGGGCCACTTCATCAAGCCCGACACGAGGCTGAGATTCACCCGCGGCATCTACCGCATAGACTGGACGATAGTGTGGGGCATCATCTCGATAGGCGCTGCTCCCTCGCTCGTCAACTTTGCCTCAAGCATCATCAATGTGCTCATCAACAGGTCGCTGGTGACCTACGGCTCCGACATGGCCGTGGCCGCTGCCGGTATCTTCACCACCTTTACCTCGCTGATAGTGATGGTGGTGATAGGCATATGCCAGGGCCTGCAGCCTATCATCGGCTATAACTATGGCGCGGGGAGATATGACCGCCTCAAGGGGGTGTATTATCTCGCCGTGGGGTGGTCGACGATAGTGATGACCGTGGGGTGTCTGGTCGGCACCTTCTTCCCCCACCTCATAGCGCGGGCCTTTACCACCGACGCCGAGCTGATAGATGTCACCTCAAACGCCTTATCGATAGGCATGGTGATGTTCTGGTGTGTGGGCTTTCAGATTGTCTCGACCACCTTTTTCCAGTCGATCGGTCAGGCCTTCAAGTCGATTATCCTCTCGCTCTGCCGCCAGGTGCTGTTTCTCATCCCTCTGCTCTGGATTCTTCCCCCGATATGGGGCCTCGACGGCGTGTGGGTATCCTTCCCTATCAGCGACACCATCGCCACCCTCGTCACAGCCGTGCTCATCATAGTGCAGCTGCGCCACCTGCCCCACCGCCTCACCCTCGAGGAGAAAGAGGCGATAAAATAGGGGAGGGGAGCGGAAATTTGCAAATTTTTGCAAATTTTGGAAATTTTTATGTACCTTTGCAGCTTCAATCCGGCTGTTAAGGCTGAGAGATAGTTTTGAAGCCGGATATTTTATTAGTTTCCAATCATTTACAATTTCTAAGGTATGAATTTTTCAGGTCCGATTGACTACAGGCCGAAACTGTTGTATTGGCTCGGACATTACAGTCTCAAGAGATTTAAGTCTGATCTGATAGCAGGAATCGTGGTGGGCATCGTGGCTCTCCCTCTTGCCATCGCCTTCGGTATTGCCTCGGGTGTCAGCCCCACAGTGGGCCTCATCACCGCCATCATCGGAGGATTTATCGTGTCGGCGGCGGGCGGTTGCTCGGTGCAGATCGGTGGCCCCACAGGCGCGTTTATCGTGATTGTCTATAACATCATCGCCACTTTCGGCCTGCAGGGTCTCGCCGTGGCGACACTGATGGCGGGCATCATCCTGGTGATGTTCGGATTGTTCCATCTCGGCACCGTCATCAAGTTCATTCCCTATCCTATCGTGGTGGGCTTTACCGCAGGTATCGCACTGACCATCTTCTCGACCCAGATCAACGACTTCCTCGGCCTCGGCCTTACCAATGTGCCCTCCGAGTTTATACCCAAATGGGGTCTCTACTTCCGCAGCTTCGACCAGATCAATCTCACCACCCTGCTTGTGGGCGCCGCCTCGCTCCTTATTATAATTGTGGCCCCCAAGATCAACAAGAAGCTCCCCGGCGCGCTCATCGCCATCATCATCGTCACCGCCGTGACCGCTCTCTGCCCCGGCCTTGAGGTCGAGACCATCGGCGACCGCTTCGGCTCGATGTCGACCGACATTCCCCAGCCCCACGGCTTTGAGCTCAACATGGCCACCATCAACATGCTGCTCCCGTCGGCATTTACCATCGCCATGCTCGGCGCCATCGAGTCGCTCCTCTCGGCCACCGTGGCCGACGGTGTGACCGGCACCCGCACCAACTCCAACACCGAGCTGATAGGTCAGGGCATGGCCAACATCGTGGTGCCCTTCTTCGGCGGCATACCTGTGACCGGCGCCATTGCCCGCACCATGACCAACATCACCAACGGCGGCCGCACCCCGGTGGCCGGCGTGATTCATGCCGTTGTGTTGCTGCTGATATTCCTCTTCCTCATGCCGCTTATCAACCTCGTGCCTATGGCCTGTCTCGCCGCCGTGCTCCTCATGGTGAGCTACAACATGAGCGGCTGGCGCACCGTAGTGTCGATTTTCCACAATCCCAAGAGCGACATCTCGGTGCTGGTGGTGACCTTCCTGCTCACCGTGGTGTTTGACCTCACCATCGCCATCGAGATAGGCATGTTGCTCGCCGTGATACTCTTCCTGCGCCGTGTGATGGAAAACACCCAGATCAAGGCCTACTCGGGTCAGCTCGACATTGCCGACGGCACCGAGTCGACCACCCACGAGGTGCTCGACGTTGACTCGGGCGTGGAGATCTACGAAATCGACGGTCCCTTCTTCTTCGGCGTGGCTACCAAGTTCGACGAGCTTATGCGCAACTCGATGGCAGACAAGCCTATCGTGAGAATCATCCGCATGAGACGCGTGCCCTTTATCGACGCTACCGGTCTCCACAACCTCGAAGTGCTGCTCCGCTCCAGCCGTCAGGCCGGCATTGACGTGGTGTTGTCGGGCGTTGTTCCCTCGGTAGAGAAAGTGCTCCGCTCGGCCAATATCCATAAGATAATAGGCGACAATCACATCTGCGACCACATCACCAAGGCAGTAGCTCTTGCCAACAGTATTGTGGAGCGTGTGAAAAACAACCAGCCGGTGGCCCAACACCCCGAATCGCTCTGAAAAATCGGGTTAGTGTTAAAAACCGAGTGGCAAAAAATATAAAAATTGTGATTTTTTCACATTTTATGCGCCCCGCATACTAAAAATCCCTGAATATTATTTGGTCAGATAGTATGAATGGCGTATCTTTGCAGCGTTTTTCAAAACTTTTCAAATAGTTATTCAATCATTCAAATCAAAAGAGAAATGAAAAAGTTAATTCTTATGCTCGCTGTTGCTTCAACAGCAATGATTTATTCTTGCCAGAACAAAAACGCCGAGAATGCCGACGCCGCTGAAGTTGTAGATACCGAAGCTGTTGAGGTTGCTCCCGTTGAAGAGACCGAAGCTCCCGTTGACTCAGCTGCTGCCGACACCACCGTTGTCGTAGCTGTTGAAGAAGCAGTTGCTGAATAATATTCTTCTATTTTTCCGTTAGGAATTATCTAAAGGGTCTGCGAGCCGACACCTATTGCAAATCACGCCCTCGCAAGAAGTTGACGCCCACATACCCCCATTATTTCTGACATCTTTTTTAATAAGACTTCTACACTTTTATCCGATAGGGTAACAAAATTACTCTCTCAAGGATTTACGAAATGACTTGTCTGCCACCGGCGGATGAGTCGTTTCTTTTTTATGTGTCATACGAGCCGCAGAGCCCCGAAAATGAGCGGATTTTAAATATTTTTTGAAAAATTTATGTTTTGCGGCATAGTTTTGGCTTTTTTGCCGTTGGAGATTTGCGGGTGTGATGAAAAATTAATAAATTCGCGCCAATAGATTTATCTTTATAGATTACTTATAACCAATTATATTGCATGAGCTACCTTAAGTTTGATAAAAACCTCATGATCAACCTCGAGCAATCTCTCTCGAAGGAGATGCTCCGCACTAACCAGAGCGGTGCCTATCATTGCACCACCGTGGTTGATTGTAACACCCGAAAGCAACATGGTCTGCTTGTGATTCCCATTCCGGAATTCAACAACACCTCACACGTTTTGCTGTCGTCGATGGATGTTACCGTAGTGCAGCATGGTGCTCCGTTCAATCTGGGTCTCCACAGATACAGCGGCGGAGTCTATAGCCCTAACGGTCATAAATATATACGCGAGTTTGACTGTGAGAGCGTGCCCCGCACCACCTATCGCGTGGGTGGCGTGATTCTCACCAAGGAGAAAATGTTTATCTCCCACGAAAACCGTTTCCTGATTCGCTACACCCTGGTTGACGCCCACTCGGCCACAACCCTGCGCTTCAAGCCGATGCTCGCTTTCCGCGAGGCCAACGCCCTCTGTATGGCCAACGATCAGCTTCAGGGCGATTGTCCCGAAGTGGCCAACGGTGTGAGCTGCTGCCTCTATCCCGGCTATCCCACCCTCTACATGCAGTTCAGCCGCAAACCGCAGTGGATCTACGATCCCCACTGGTATAACGGCATCGAGTATGTGAAGGACCTCGAAAGGGGAGTGCCCTATACCGAAGACCTCTGGGTGCCCGGCACATTTGAAATTCCCATCAAGAAGGGTGAATCGATCATCTTCTCGGCCGGCATCGACCCTGTGTCGCCCCGCTCGCTCGCCAAGATGTGGGAAGCTGAAATCGCCACCCGCACCTGCCGCACATCTTTCTTCAACTGCCTCAAGAATGCCGCCAAGCAGTGCTACCTCAAGGAGCCCGACGGCATGTATATCATATCCTCCTACCCCTGGGGCAAGGTGAGAGCCCGCGACACCTTCATGGCTCTGCCCGGCTCGACAATCGCCATCAACCACCGCGAGGACTTTGAGCTCATCATGGAAACCGCCGCCAAGGCCCTGCGTCATTTCATGGACACCGGCGAGCTTTCCGACCGCATCCACGGCATCGACCTTCCCGACGTGGGCCTCTGGGCTCTCTGGGCAGTGCAGCAGTATGCCAAGGCCTACGGCACCGATGATACCCGCAAGCGCTACATGAACCTCGTGAGCGAAATCATAGACTACTATCTCGACAACCGTCACCCCAACATGAGAGTTGAGGACAACGGCATGGTCTATACCGTCGGCACCTCCACTCCCGCATCATGGATGAACGCCACCCTCAACGGCTCGCCCGTAGTGCCCCGCACCGGCTACCTCGTGGAGTTTAACGCCATGTGGTATAACGCCCTGATGTTTGCCACCAAGCTTGCAGAGACCTCCGACACCCACACTGCCGCCGCCGAGCGCTGGAGCGATGTGGCCTTCAAGCTCAAACCCGCCTTTGTCGACACCTTCCTCAACGACTACGGCTATCTGTTTGACTATGTCAACGGCAATTATGCCGACCCGTCGGTGCGCCCCAACATGGCTATCGCCATCGGCCTCGACTACTCGCCCCTCGACCGCCGTCAGCGCAAGACAGTGCTCGACGTCGTGACCCGCGAACTTCTCACCCCCAAAGGCCTCCGCACCCTCTCGCCCAAGAGCTTCGGCTACCGCCCCTTCTATCAGGGTTCGCCCGAAGACCGCGAGCTGGCTCTCCACAACGGTCCCTCACGCCCCTGGCTGTTTGGCTTCTATGCCGACGCCTACCTCAGAGTGTTCGGCATGAGCGGCGTGGGTTATATCGACCGCATGCTCATCGGCTATGAGGAAGAAATGACTCAGGGCTGTATCGGCTCGCTGTCGCAGCTCTATGACGGCAACCCGCCCTTCACCGGCCGCGGCGCCATCAGCCACGCCGTCAATGTGGCCGAGATACTCCGCACCCTCACAACCCTCAAAAAATTCAATAATTAATCCCACTCATATCACATCCCCAACACCATGAAAGCTTTAATGTTTGGCTGGGAATTTCCCCCTCATATCCTCGGCGGCTTAGGCACCGCCAGCTACGGTCTCACCAAGGGCATGTGGGAGTGTGGCGATATGGACATCACCTTTGTCATTCCCAAGCCTTACGGCGACGAAGACCGCTCATTTGCCCACATCATAGGCGCAAGCCAGGTGCCTATTGCATGGAGAGATCCCTCTCGAGAATATGTTGAAAGCCGCATCGGCAACGTGATGGATCCCGACCTTTACTTCAAGCTGAGGTCGAACATCTATGCCGACTTCAACTATATGCGCACCAATGATTTGGGTTGCATAGAATTTTCCGGAAAATATCCCGACAACCTGCTCGAGGAAATCAATAACTATTCGATTTGTGCCGGTGTGATTGCCCGCACTCTCGATTTCGACATCATCCACTCCCACGACTGGCTCACCTATCCCGCCGGTATTCATGCCAAGCAGGTCACCGGCAAGCCTCTTGTGGTGCATGTCCATGCAACCGACTTCGACCGCTCGCGCGGCAATGTCAACCCCACCGTATTTAATATAGAGAAAGACGGCTTTGCCCACGCCGACCACATCATGGCCGTGAGTGAGCTTACCCGTCGCACCGTTATCGAAAAATATGGTCAGGATCCCGCCAAAGTCACCACCGTTCACAATGCCGTGACTCCCCTCAGCCCCGAGCTGCTGGCTGTTGATCCTCCCAGAGCCAAAGAAAAGGTCGTGACATTCCTCGGCCGTATCACCATGCAGAAAGGTCCCGAATATTTTGTCGAGGCCGCTGTAAAGGTGCTCAAAAACAACCACAACGTGAGATTTGTGATGGCCGGTTCGGGCGATATGATGGATAAGATGATTCTCCTCGCCGCCGAGCGCGGCATTGCCGACCGCTTCCACTTCCCCGGTTTCCAGAAAGGCAAACAGGTTTACGAAATGCTCAAGGCTTCGGATGTTTATGTGATGCCTTCGGTGTCGGAGCCTTTCGGCATCTCGCCCCTTGAGGCTATGCAGATGGGCGTGCCCTCGATTATCTCCAAGCAGAGCGGATGTGCCGAGATTCTCACCAACGTCATCAAGACCGACTACTGGGATATCGACGCCATGGCCGACGCCATCAACTCGATCGT
>CAYLMR010000086.1:0-10014 GCA_964384885.1 uncultured Bacteroides sp. | reverse complement strand
CCCTCAACGGTTTTCAAGACCGCCGCAATCGACCACTCTGCCATCTCTCCTTGGCCGGTTGTCACTGCAAGGCAGTGGCCTACCATTTTCGGGTGCAAAATTAGCGGTTATTTTTGAGTTGTGCAATTTTTCGGCGATTTTTTTGTGAAAAAACTTTCAAATGTCGTAGCATTTCAGCCTCAGAGTGCCGTTGAAAGTGTCGCTGAGCATTGAGGAGATGCGTCTGAGCAGCTCCTCGGCTATGGCCGAGAGGCTTTCTTTGGCGGGGGAGGGAGCGCTTCCGGCGAGGGTGAGGTTAACGAGGGCTTCCTCCATGATTTTGCGCATTGTGGGCGAGTGAAGCGAGTCAGGAACCTCGAGGCTAAAGGTCAGCAGCTCAGACTCATCGGTGAGGTCGGCGATGTTGCTCTCGGTCACAGCCGGGGAGATTGCCAGCAGCATCCGTGCGAAGGCGCCTCTTATCGAGCGATGGAGCGCCGGAAGATGGTCGGAGGTAAAGAGGGCTGGGGAGTCGCAGCCGGGGGTGGTGGCGATGCGCAGGGCTTCGAGGGCGAGAATCTGCGAAGAAATAGAGCGTATTGAGAGTGAAAAATTTGTCAGCATAAAAAGATTGAATGGGTGGGTTAACGGTTGGCTATGCGGCGAAGATGGCGAAGGGCTGTAGTGGGGGCAATGAAAAATCCTGAGGCATTGCCCGCGAGGAGCACCTGCTCCACCGCCTTGTGATGAGGCACTCCTTCGGCCTCGAGCTTGCGGGCGCGCGAGTCTATCTCCGCCCATCGGCCGCGCGAGGCCCGGCGGGCGCGCTCTGTTGGCATTTTGCGTATGGCCCTCAGCTTGCGCATGGCGTAGTAATAGTCCACATAATAAGCCGGTGCGGGCATCGAGCAGGCTTTGGCAAGCACCTCGCGATAGGTGAGAGGTGTAGGTGAAGTGCGGATAATTTCGCGGCAGAGGGCTTTGAAGTCAACGTCGCGTTGAGAGATGTGGGTGTGAGAAGTTCCTGAAGCATTCATTATTATTAAGAGATTATATCGTTGTAAAAATACAACGCAAAGATACAATAACGTTGGTAAAATGTCAAGACTTTTCAAAGAAAAAATATTCCGCTCCCGGTTTCTCCCGCGAGCTACGGAGGAGGAATAATCACCCAATGGCTCACAAATTGCAATCTTTATCCGAAAATATTAATCTTGATTGTTGTGAAACCGAAGATAATTATATACTTTTGCAACCGTTTCCAAAATCTACAATATTCATTTATTTTTTAACGATGAAAGCAACTGAAGTAATTGATGACCTTCGTCGCCGGTTTCCCAACGAGCCCGAATATATCCAGGCCGTTGAAGAGGTATTGACAACTATTGAGGATACCTATAACCAGCATCCCGAGTTTGAGAGATATAACCTTATCGAGAGACTCTGTATTCCCGACAGAATTTTCTCATTCAGAGTGTCGTGGGTCGACGACCAGGGACGCGTGCAAAACAATATGGGCTACCGCATTCAGCACAACAATGCCATCGGCCCCTATAAAGGCGGCATAAGGTTTCATAAGTCGGTCAATCAGTCGATTCTCAAGTTTCTCGCCTTCGAGCAGACATTCAAAAACTCGCTCACCACTCTCGCTATGGGCGGCGCAAAAGGCGGCTCTGACTTCTCGCCCCGCGGCAAGAGCGACATGGAGGTGATGAGATTCTGTCAGGCTTTCATTACCGAACTGTGGCGTCAGATAGGCCCCGACACCGATGTGCCTGCCGGCGACATAGGCGTTGGCGGTCGCGAGGTCGGCTATATGTATGGCATGTATAAGAAGATGGCGCGCGAGTTTACCGGCACCTTCACCGGCAAAGGCCGCGAATTTGGCGGCTCGCTCATACGCCCCGAGGCCACCGGTTTCGGCAACTGCTATTTCCTGCTCAACATGCTCGCCACCAGGGGCATCGACATCAAAGGCAAGCGCGTGGCTATCTCCGGCTCGGGCAACGTGGCCACCTACACAGCCGTCAAGTTGATGGAGCTTGGAGCCAAAGTGGTGTCGATGAGCGATTCCGACGGCACAATCATAGTGCCCGACGGTCTCACCGAGGAGCAGCTCCATTATATTCTCGATCTCAAGAACATCTACCGCGGACGCATACGCGAGTTTGCCGACAAATATCCCTGCACCTATCTCCCCGGCGAGCGCCCCTGGCTGAATGTGAAATGTGACATCGCCATGCCCTCCGCCACCCAAAACGAAATCGACGGCGACGACGCCCGCGCTCTGCTGGCCAATGGCTGCATAGCCGTGAGCGAGGGTGCCAACATGCCTTCCACCCCCGAGGCTATCAAGGAATTCCTCAACGCCAAGATTCTCTATGCTCCCGGCAAGGCTGCCAATGCCGGCGGTGTGGCCGTGTCGGGTCTCGAGATGGCTCAGAACTCGCAGAAAATTTCATGGACAGCCGAGGAGGTCGACACCCGTCTTAAAAACATCATGGCCGACATCCACCACCAGTGTGAGCTCTACGGCCGCGAGGCTGACGGATATATCAACTATGTCAAGGGCGCCAATGTGGCCGGCTTCATGAAGGTTGCCAACGCCATGATGGCTCAGGGCATACTCTGATTAGATATAGCGGAATAGAATAAAAACCAATCCGGCTTCGGCATGGCTCAAAGCGAGCTCATTCCGAGGTCGGATTTTTAAGTATCTCGATGAGCGAGCGATAATGAACTTCGGGTGTGAATTTCTCGTCGAGCATCTTGCGTGCCTCTCGGCCCATGCGCTTGGCCTCGGCAGGATTGGCGGCCATATAATCCACGCGCTGTCTCAGCGCCTCGACGTCGCCATAGGGGAAAGTAAGACCGGTAACCTTGTCGATTACCAATTCGGGCAGCGAGCCGAAGTCGGTAGCTATCACCGCTTTACTATATGCAAAGGCTTCGAGGATAGCGTTGGGCATATTGTCGTAGCTCTCTGAGGGCACGAGAGTGCAGAGACAGCGCGACAGATATTTCGCAATCCCCGCAAAATCCATGCGGCCTGTAAATTCGATGTTATGTTGCTTCCCTTCGAGGCTTTTCTTCAATTGCTCGTCATAGCCATTGTTTGAGAAGCCTATTATTATCAGTTTATGAGGTGTCCCGGCAAAAGCGTCAACAAGAGTCTTTACCCCTTTTTCCTTCTCCACGCGCCCTACATAGAGGAAGAATGGCTCATAGGTCAGCTTGCTCTGATCCACCTCTCCGTTAAAGAACGTGGGCACATGATGAAGCCGTTTGGGGTCGATGCCAAACTGTTTGAGCTTGCCGAGAGTGAACTTTGAGGGCACCACAAAGTCATCAACCTTCCCGGCTGTGCCGAGCATGTCGTGGAAGGCCTTTGCCGAGGCTTTGACTGCCGAAAGAAACAATGATCCGTGTACGCACCGGTTCTTGACACAACTTATCAGCTTGCCGTTAAGACAATCCTCACACACTCCCGTGCGGTCGTTATAAAACAGCGCGCTCGGGCACATATACTGGAAGTCGCTTATCCTGTGTACGACCCTTACCCCCGCTTTCCTGGCAGCATAGATTATCGAAGGAGAAATCTTGTTGTGATATTGCATTATATATACCACATCGGGCTTGGTGTCGTTGAGCAGACGGCTGAACTTGCGGTAGGCCTCGCGCGAATAAAACATGCGGCTAAACGATTTCAGCATCGTGGCCGGAGTCTTGCGGGTGTTTACGAAATACTCCTCGTCGTCGACCGACTCCATGAAATATTCCTCATAGTCGGTTTTGAAATTCTTGGGGCCTTTGATCGAAAAGGGAATCACGGTGTGGCCGTTGCGCTCCAATATCTCCTTGATATTGAAGTAATAGCGCTCAGGTCCGCCCGAGATGAAATATCTGTAATTAACTAATGCTATCTTCATGATTTTCAATGGCCCACATAATGGTATTCAATTCCGGCCGCTTCAACTTCCCGGGGGTCGTAGATGTTTCGGCCGTCGATGATGAGCGGTCGACGCATGGCTTTTGTAACTACTTCCCACGATGGCATGCGAAATTGCTTCCATTCGGTAAGCATGAGCATTGCGTCGGCATCTACCAGCGCGTCATACATATCTTTGGCATATTCCACAACATCGCCCATGCGGCGCCTGCACTCATTCATGGCCACGGGGTCATAGACCTTGACTCTTGCGCCCGCCTCAAGCAGCCGGTTGATCACCACAAGCGAGGTGGCTTCGCGCATGTCGTCGGTCTCGGGCTTGAAGGAAAGTCCCCACACGGCAATTACGCGACCTCTCAGGTCAGGGCCGAGAGCTTTCTTAAGCTTCTTCACCAGGAGTTCCTTCTGGTTGATGTTGACTTCCTCAACGGCTTTGAGCACCTTCATCTCATATCCGGCCTGACGGGCGGTGGTGATCAGCGCTTTAACATCTTTGGGGAAGCATGAGCCGCCATATCCGCATCCGGGATAGAGAAATTTCAGACCTATGCGGCTGTCGCTGCCGAGGCCTTTGCGCACCATGTTGACATCAGCGCCGACAAGCTCACACAGGTTGGCGATGTCGTTCATGAATGATATGCGCGTGGCCAGCATTGAGTTGGCGGCATATTTGATCATCTCGGCCGAAGGGATGTCAGTGTAGATAACCCTGAAATTGTTGAGCAGCAGGGGGCGGTAGAGGCGCGACATAAGCTCGCGGGCACGGTCGCTGTCAACACCCACCACCACGCGGTCGGGGCGCATGAAGTCACTCACGGCAGCGCCCTCCTTGAGAAATTCAGGGTTGGAGGCCACGTCAAATTCCACCTTTTCGCCCCTCGCTTCGAGTTCCTGCTCTATCACCTTGCGCACCTTGGCGGCGGTGCCTACCGGAACGGTTGATTTGGTGACCAGCAGAGTGTATTTCCTGATGTTGCGGCCAAACTCACGGGCCACGTCGAGCACATAGCGCAGGTCGGCCGAGCCATCCTCGTCGGGAGGAGTGCCCACGGCGATAAACACTATCTCCGACTGCGGCAGGCAGGAGGCGAGGTCGGTGGTGAATTTCAGTCTCCCCTCAGCCACATTGCGCTTCACAAGGGTTTCAAGCCCCGGCTCATAGATGGTGACTTCGCCACGGCGCAGAGATTCAACTTTTTTCTCGTCAATGTCCACGCAGGTAACGTTGACACCCATTTCGGCAAAACAGGTGCCTGACACAAGTCCCACATATCCGGTTCCGACGACAGCTATATTCATAAAATATCAGAGTTTGGCAAATTCGCTTGGAATATCCATTATTCTAACGAAACGACAACCTCCAATATTATAGATGTGTGGGATTTTTGCAGTTATCGGGGCAAAAAACTTATCAGAGGCTTGCGTCGGCAAGTGAGCGCGGCAGGGTGCCCTTTACATCAAATATCACATGGCGGGGTGTGACAAGCGAATTGATGTCGATGTCGGCAAATTCGCGATGAGCCACCGCGGCTATCACGGCGTCAAATTTCCTGTCGGTCGGAAGCTTGTCGGTCACCTCTATGCCATATTCATGTTTCACCGCCTCGGGGTTGGCCCAGGGGTCATAGACAGTGAGATTGAGATTATATTCCTTGAGGGCATTGACTATGTCGATAACCTTGGTGTTTCTCACGTCGGGGCAATTTTCCTTAAAGGTGATGCCGAGTATCAGAATGTTGCATCCCAACACCTGAATACCCTTCTTAAGCATGAGTTTCACCACTCTGTCGGCCACATAGGCGCCCATGCCGTCGTTCATGCGGCGGCCTGCCAAAATTATCTCGGGATTATAGCCGTAGCGCTGGGCGCACTGAGCGAGATAGTAGGGGTCGACGCCTATGCAGTGACCCCCTACCAGTCCGGGCTTAAACGACAGGAAGTTCCACTTGGTGGCGGCTGCTTCGAGCACATCCTGAGTGTTGATGCCCATGAGGGTAAATATTTTCGAGAGCTCGTTGACAAAGGCAATGTTGATGTCGCGCTGGGAGTTTTCAATCACCTTGGCAGCCTCGGCCACCTTGATCGAGGGGGCGAGGTGGGTGCCGGCAGTGATAACCGATGAGTAGACTTCGTTGACAAGCCGCCCGGTCTCGGGGGTGGAGCCTGAGGTGATTTTCTTGATTTTCTCAACGGTGTGGAGCTTGTCGCCGGGGTTGATACGCTCGGGCGAATAGCCCACAAAGAAGTCTTTGTTAAATTTCAGCCCGCTGATTTTTTCTATCACGGGCACACACTCATCTTCGGTTACTCCGGGATAGACTGTTGATTCATAGACCACAATATCGCCCGGCTTGATCACCTTGCCTATTGTTTCCGAAGCCCGGTAGAGGGGTGTGAGGTCGGGGTTGTTGTTCTTATCGACCGGTGTGGGCACCGCCACCACATAGAAATTGCAGTCGCGAATGTCGTTGATGTCGGAGGTGCACACAAACCCGTGCTTGCTTATCGCCTCGCTGAGCAGGGTGTCATCTACTTCAAGGGTGCTGTCGTGGCCGGCCATCAGGGCTGCCACTCGGGTCGGATTCATGTCAAATCCGACGGTGGGATATTTTGTAGAAAAAAGTCGGGCTAAGGGTAAGCCTACATAGCCCAGGCCTATAACGCAGACTTTTATATCTTTTTCCATAGGAAATAGTCTAAACAATAGGTTGAAGTAAATGAGTGTGATCAGAGGTTATCCCAATACCAGTCAACGGCCTTGCGCAGGCCTTCGCGCATTGAGAATTGCGGGTCATAGCCGAGCAGCTTTCTTGCCTTGTCGATCGACGCTAACGAGTGGGGAATATCTCCGGCGCGGTTGGGGCCATGTGTCGGCTCGATAGCGAGTATCTCGCTGTCTTTCTCTCCGAGAAATTCCCTCAGATAAGCCACCAGCTGATTGAGGGTGGTGCGCTCGCCGAAAGCTGTGTTATAGATCTGGTTGACAGCCTCGGGATTGGTGGTTGTCATGGCTAGCATATTCATCTGAATCACATTTTCGATATATGTGAAGTCGCGGCTGTATTCACCGTCGCCGTTGATGTTGGGCGCCTGATGGGAGATGAATTTCTTTACAAAGAGGGGTATGACCGCGGCATAGGCACCGTTGGGGTCCTGGCGGCGTCCGAACACATTGAAATATCTCAGGCCGATATACTCGGTGCCATAGGTGCGGGCAAACACATCGGCATAAAGTTCATCAACATACTTGGTTATGGCATAGGGCGAGAGGGGCTTTCCGATCACATCCTCAACCTTGGGGAGCGACTTCGAGTCACCGTAGGTTGATGAGGAAGCGGCGAAGATAAAGCGCTTCACCCCGGCGTCGCGCGACGCCACGAGCATGTTGAGGAAGCCTCCGATGTTGACCTCGTTGGTGGTGATGGGGTCGTTGATCGACCGGGGCACCGAGCCGAGAGCCGCCTCATGAAACACATATTCCACACCGTCTACAGCCTTGCGGCAATCTTCGAGATTGCGTATGTCGCCCACTTGCATTTCAAACGAGCTGCCGAAGCGCTCTATAAGCGGGATAATGTTCTGCCATTTTCCGGTGGCAAAATTATCGAGACAGCGCACCTGATAATTGTTTTCAAGGAGATGTTCGCAGAGGTTGGAGCCTATAAAGCCGGCCCCTCCCGTTACTAATACTTTTGTAGACATAGTTTCTTAATGTGGAAATGTCGCTTAATGCTATCTGCAAAGTTAGCGTATTTTGTCGTAATATCCTCGCCGATTGGCAAAAATTCAACAGATTGTTGCTTCGCGACATCTCGCCCGGCCCGCACCCCACACTGTGTGCCCCCTCCCTTGCGCCTCACCGTTATAAACAACAGGGGGAGGCCGGCGGTGGCGTCGGTCTCCCCGAGGGGTTGTTATTTTGAGAGATTATTTGTCTTCTTCAATCGAAAACTCATCGTTGTCGTCAAAGCTGAGATCGTCGTCGTCGATGTTGTCGTCAAACTCGTCGTCGCCTCCTTCGTCAGAGGTCTTGGCGCTTGCCGAGGGGGCGGCTTTGGGCTTGGCGCTGCTGCCGTCGCCGTTGCGCAGGGCTTCCATGATGAGGGCTTCGAGCTCGTCGGCCAGCTCGGGGTTGTCGCTTATCACCCGCTTGGTGGCGTCGCGGCCGTTGGCAAGTTTAGAGCCGTTATAGCTGAACCATGCGCCGCTCTTGGTGAGGATGCCGAGGTCTACGCCGAGGTCTACGATCTCGCTGGCGCGCGAAATACCTTCGCCAAACATGATGTCAAACTCCGCGCGGCGGAAGGGGGGCGCAACCTTGTTCTTGACAACTTTCACCTTGGTGTGGCGGCCGAGCACATCGTCGCCGTTTTTGAGAGTGGTGCTCGAGCGGATGTCGATTCTCACCGAGGCATAGAATTTCAGGGCGTTACCGCCGGTGGTGGTCTCGGATGGGCCGAACATCACGCCGATTTTCTCACGCAGCTGGTTGATGAAGATACAGGTGGTGTTGGTGCGCGAGATGGTGCCGGTGAGCTTGCGCATGGCCTGCGACATGAGTCGTGCCTGCAGACCCACGTTGCGGTCGCCCATATCGCCTTCGATTTCGCTCTTGGGGGTCAGGGCGGCAACCGAGTCGACCACCAGGATGTCGATAGCCGACGAGCGGATGAGCTGTTCGGCAATTTCGAGTGCCTGCTCGCCGTTGTCGGGCTGAGCTATGAGCAGGTTGTTGACATCCACTCCGAGCTTCTCGGCATAGAAGCGGTCAAAGGCGTGCTCGGCGTCGATAATGGCAGCTATGCCGCCGTTTTTCTGCGCTTCGGCAATGGCGTGGATGGCGAGAGTGGTCTTACCCGACGATTCGGGGCCGTAGATTTCAATGATTCGGCCACGGGGATAGCCTCCCACGCCGAGGGCATGGTTGAGACCTATCGAGCCGGTGGGAATGACCTCGATATCCTCGATCTTGTCATCGCCGAGTTTCATCACGGCACCCTTGCCGTAGTCTTTCTCGATTTTTTTGAGGGCTTCGCCGAGAGCGGCAACTTTGGCCTCGCGGGGGTCAACGCTTTTCTTGGCGGCTGCGGTTTTTTTCTTTTCCATATGATAGTTTGTTTTTTTGTTGCTTGACTGAGAGAGACTTTCTGTCTCATTACGATGCAAAGTTACCACCGGGGTTGGGCAATTTAACGGCCCACAAGTGTTAAATAATGCGAATCGTGGTTCAGATTAAGGCTTAATCTCCTGTTGAGGGGATAAATATACGCGAATTTACGAAATTTTCATCTCACTGCAAAAAAAATCTCTTTTTCTCAAAACCTTTTCTCTCCGCCCCATGTTATATAAGTGAATTGCATGAATTGCTTTTTCCATTGTAGAAATGTGATAATGATTGGTTTATTTTCTAAGCGAGGAGGCGTTGAGATAACGGCCCCTCGTTTGGTTTATATACCCCCGATAGTTTCTCTATGTTTTTCCGCTCCTTTCGGAGAGTAAAAAATCAACAGGCCGGCTCGCGTAAAGTGAGCCGGCCTGTTAGGGTCTTGAAATTGGTTGATGGGGGAGATGTCCCTCTCTGTCTCAGAGGGGTTATCCTGCTATGAATTAGTCAATTTCTTCGTCAGCCTCATAGCCACCCATTTCGCGGATAGCGTTCTTGAGCATTACATACTGCTGGAAGAGGTGGTTGACGGGAACTTCGTTCTTGGTGTAGTCGTGCATCGGGCTCTTGAGGAAGAAGCTCAGGAAGCGCTGAATGCCTGAACGGCCGGCGCGGGCAGCGAGGTCGCTGAGGAGCACGAGGTCAAGACAAAGGGGAGCAGCAAGGATAGAGTCGCGGCAGAGGAAGTTGATCTTGATCTGCATGGGATAGCCCATCCAGCCGAAGATGTCGATGTTGTCCCAGCCTTCCTTGTTGTCGTTGCGCGGGGGATAGTAGTTGATGCGCACCTTGTGGTAGTAGTCGGTGTAGAGGTCGGGCTGCTCTTCGGGCACGAGGATTGACTCAAGGGTAGAGAGCTTCGACACTTCTTTGGTGCGGAAGTTGGCGGGTTCGTCGAGCACGAGGCCGTCGCGGTTGCCGA
>CAYLMR010000085.1:0-10152 GCA_964384885.1 uncultured Bacteroides sp. | reverse complement strand
TGGTATATCTTTATCTGGGGCTTCTTAGGCGGCCTCGTGGCGCTGCTCACCCCCTGTGTGTGGCCCATGATACCCCTCACCGTGAGCTTCTTCCTCAAAAAGAGCAACTCGCGCGCCAAGTCTATCCGTGAGGCCGTGACCTATGGCCTGAGCATTGTGGTGATCTACCTCATTCTTGGCCTCGCCATCACTCTGATATTCGGCGCCGGCAAGCTCAACGACCTCGCCACCAACGCGGTGTTCAACCTCGCCTTCTTCCTGCTTCTTGTGGTATTTGCCATTTCATTTTTCGGAGCCTTCGACATCAAGCTCCCCTCAAAGTGGAGCAACTCGGCCGACTCGCGCGCCGAGTCAACCACCGGCATGCTGTCGATATTCTTCATGGCCTTCACTCTGGTGCTCGTATCGTTCAGCTGCACCGGTCCTATCATCGGCACCCTGCTCGTCGAAGCCGCTTCGGTGGGCAACATCGCCGGTCCCGCCATCGGCATGGGCGCCTTTGCCTTAGCCCTCGCCATTCCCTTCACCCTCTTTGCCATCTTCCCCTCATGGCTCAAGGAGATGCCCCGCAGCGGCGGATGGCTTAACTCCGTAAAGGTGGTGCTCGGCTTCCTCGAGCTCGCCCTGTCGCTCAAATTCCTCTCGGTGGCCGACCTCGCCTATGGCTGGCATATCCTCGACCGCGAGGTGTTTGTGTCGCTCTGGGTGGTAATCTTCCTGATGCTCGGCCTCTATCTGCTTGGCAAAATCAGATTCAGCCACGACACCCCTACCGAGAGTGTGGGCATAGTGAGATTCTTCATGTCGCTGATTTCGATTTCGTTTGCTGTATATCTGCTCCCCGGCCTCTGGGGCGCACCCCTCAAGAGCGTCAGCGCTTTCGTGCCCCCGCTCTACACCCAGGACTTCAACCTCTATGCCGGCGGAGACTTCCGCGAGTTTGACGACTATGACGAAGGTATGCGCTATGCCGCCGAAAACAATCGCGCCGTGCTCGTTGACTTCTCGGGCTATGGCTGCGTGAACTGCCGCAAGATGGAAGGCGCCGTGTTTGACACCGAAGAAATCTCAGGCATTATCCGCGAAAACTTCGTGCTCATCAAGCTGATGGTCGACGACAAGCAGCCCCTCGACAAGCCGGTGACCGTCGACGATGCCGGCAAGCAGATCACTCTCACCACTGTGGGCGAGAAGTGGGGCTACCTGCAACGCCACAAATTTGCCGCCAACTCACAGCCCTATTATGTGATGCTCGACAACAAGGGCGACGTGCTGGCCATGCCTTATTATTATGACGAAAATGTAGCCAAGTTTGCCGAATGGCTCGGTGAGGGCATCAACAAATATCTCGGGAAATGAAACCGGAAAACCATCGCCCACATACCCGCGAGGAAAAAATCGAGGCTCTCGGCCGCGTGATCGACACTCTCGACATCCTGAGAGTGGAATGTCCGTGGGACCGCAAGCAGACCAACGCCTCGCTGCGCCCCAACTCCATCGAGGAGATGTATGAGCTCAGCGACGCCCTGCTCAGCGACGACACCCCCAACATTGCCAAAGAGCTCGGCGATGTGCTGCTCCACATTCTTTTCTACTCAAAGATAGGTGAGGAGAAAGAGCAGTTTGACATTGCCGACGTGGCCGACAAGCTCAATGCCAAGCTCATATTCCGTCATCCCCATGTGTTTGGCGACGCAGTGGCCACCGACGCCCACGGCGTGGAGCTCAACTGGGAGCAGATCAAGCTCAAGGAAAAGGGGGGCAACCGCACCGTGCTCGAAGGAGTGCCCAATTCTCTGCCGTCGCTCATCAAGGCCTACCGCATTCAGGAAAAAGCCGCCAACTCGGGCTTTGACTGGGAGAAGCGCGAAGATGTGTGGCAGAAGGTAAAGGAGGAAATCGGCGAGTTTGAAGCCGAAGCCCGCAAAGCCGAGCAATCCGATGCCAAAATCTCGGAGGCTGACCGCAGTCGCCTCACCGGCGAGATGGGCGATCTGATTTTCAGCCTCGTCAATGCCGCCCGCCTCTATAAAATCAATCCCGACACTGCCCTCGAACTCACCAACGCCAAGTTTATCCGTCGGTTTAACTACATCGAGCAGCAGGCCGCAGCTCAGGGTGTGGCTCTCAAAGACCTCACCCTCGGCCAAATGGAGGAGCTGTGGCAGAAAGCCAAAACCTTTGAGCACGAAGGGGAATGAGAAAGATCTTACGACTTATAATATTGGCCGCCGCGCTGACAGCGACCTTCCTCGGGGTCAACGCCAAGGTGTTGAAGGACTATAACGCCGTTATAGCTCCCGGCTCGCGCGCCGACATAGCCCTGGTGATCGACAGCATCGACTTCAGAAGCGACCTCACGAGAGTGTATGGTCACATTGACTCGCGCCCAAACACCTCGGCCTGCATCAACTCTTTTGTGCTCAACGCCGACAAGACCCCCTTCCCCGCCACCGACATCGAGGGCTTTGACTTCGAGCGCAGGTTTCAGTGGGAGGAGACAGGAGTGCTACCCATAGAGATTGATTTTCCCGTGATAAAAGGTGTGAGGCCCACCGCCTCGCTCAACATCGTGGCCGTCACCGACCGCGGCCCCTGCAGCTGGAACATCACCCGCAAAGCTAAGAAATGATAGTCTGTATCACCGAGAAACCGAGCGTGGCCAAAGACATAGCGGCTATACTCGGAGGAAAGTCAGCGCCGCGCCGCGAGGGCTATTATGACTGCGGCGACTATAAGGTGACATGGACCTACGGCCACCTCTGTTGCCTCAAGGAGCCCAACGATTATACCGAGCTGTGGAAACGGTGGTCGCTCGGATCGCTCCCCATGATTCCTCCGAAATTCGGCATCAAGCTCATTGACATCGACAACTACAAGCGCCAGTTTAAGGTAATCGAAACCCTGCTCGGCGAGGCTGACACGGTGATAAACTGCGGTGATGCCGGCCAGGAGGGTGAGCTGATTCAGCGCTGGGTCATGCAGATGGCGGGAGTGAAATGTCCCGTGATGAGGCTGTGGATAAGCTCGTTGACCGATGATGCCATCCGTGACGGATTCTCCAAGCTGCGCCCCGAGGCTGACTTCAACAACCTCTATCTCGCCGGCCTGAGCCGCGCTATCGGTGACTGGATTCTCGGCATGAACGCCACGAGGCTCTACACCCTTAAATATAGCGGTCCCGGAAAAGTGTTGTCGATCGGTCGCGTGCAGACCCCCACACTGGCGCTCATCGTTAACCGCGACGCCGAGATTGCCAACTTCAAGCCCAAGGATTACTGGGAGCTGGTGACAGTTTATCGCGACACAAGGTTCTCGTCAACAGGGCGCAAGTTTGACTCACTCGAGGAGGTTGAGAAAGTCATTGCTGAAATCAGGCCGGAGACCTTTGTGGTGACCGATGTGCAGAAGAAAAGCGGGCGCGAGAGTGCGCCGAGGCTCTTCGACTTGACCTCGCTCCAGGTGGAGTGTAACAAGCGCTGGGGGTGGACCGCCGAAGAAACCCTGCGCCTCATTCAGACCCTCTATGAAAAGAAGGTAACCACCTATCCGCGTGTCGACACCACCTATCTCTCCGAGGATATTTATCCCAAGGTGCCCGGTATTCTCAGGCGCATGACCCCCTATAGCGAGGTCACCGAGCCGCTACTCGCCGCCAAGATTCCCAAGTCAAAAAAGGTGTTCGACAACTCGAAGGTTACCGACCACCATGCCATCATACCCACCGGTGAGCGCCCCGACGCCCTTGTGGGCAACGAGCGGCGCCTCTATCACATCATTGCCCTGAGATTTATCACCGTGTTCTATCCCGACTGCCGCTTTGAGGCCACGACCGTGCTTGGCAAGGCGGGCAAGGAGTCGTTTAAGGCGGGAGGTAAGGTGATTGTCGACCCGGGCTGGCGCGTGGTAGCGGCTAAATATGAGAAGCCCGACGACAAGAAACCTGCCGACCCCTCGGCTGACGATCAGGATAAGAAAGATGATGGCGAAACCGCCGTGTTGCCCCCGTTTGAGGTCAACGAAAGCGGCCCCCACACTCCCGGCTATCTCAAGAAAACCACCCAGCCACCCAAACATTACACCGAGGGCACCCTGCTCAGGGCGATGGAAAGCGCCGGCCGCACAGTCGACGACGAGACCCTGCGCGAAGCGATGAAAGAAAACGGCATCGGGCGTCCGTCGACCCGCGCCGCCATTATAGAAACCCTTTTCAAGAGGGGATATATACGCCGCGAGCGCAAGTCGATAGTGGCTTGTCAGGCGGGTGTCGACCTTATCGACACCATCAACGAGGAGCTGCTCAAAAGCGCCAAGCTCACCGGCCTTTGGGAGAACAAGCTGCGCCAGATAGAGCGCGGCAGCTATTCGGCACCCGAGTTTATCGCTGAGCTCAAGGAGCTGGTGAGCAACATAGTGAAAAATGTGTTGAGCGACAACTCCATGCGCAAAATCGAGACTCAGCCCGACCTCCCCGCGGCCAAAAAGAGCCGTTCCGGAGCGAAGAAGGAGAGCGGCGCCGCTACCGCCCCAAAGAAGCGCGCCGCGGCTGTGAGGTCGTTCGACCAGGTGGCCTGTCCTCTCTGCGGCTCGGGCCATATTCTCAAAGGGCGCACAGCCTTCGGGTGCAGCCGCTATGCCGAGGGATGCCGGCTGATATTGCCTTTCGAGCAATATCCCGACACGCTCACTCCCGCCAAACTCAATCAGAAACTCAAATCATTCAAGAAATAATGCCGGGCGAAAAATCTTCAGAACTCTTCCCTGTGGTTGACCTTTCGGGCAACTTGATCGGTAAGGCTACCCGTGGCCAATGTCATGACTCTCACTCGATGTTGCTTCATCCGGTGGTTCACCTCCATGTGTTCACTCCCCGTCGCGAGGCGCTGCTGCTTCAGAAGCGCTCGCTTGCCAAGACCATTCAGCCCGGCAAGTGGGATACCGCTGTGGGTGGCCATGTGGACTATGGCGAGACTATCCCCGAGGCGCTGCTGCGCGAAACCCGCGAGGAGCTCGGCGTTGACGCTTCGGCGGCTGTGGCCGTGGGGAGATATGAGTGGAAGTCGGCTGTGGAGCGCGAGCTTGTCAACATATTCGAGATGGAAGCCGACCCCGACAATTTCATCACCTCATTCGACCCCGAGGAGGTTGATGAGGTGAAATTCTGGCCCGTTGAGGAGATTAAGGCCGCTTTCGGAAAGGAGATCCTCACCCCCAATCTCGAGCGGGAGCTGCAGACCGTTTATCCCGAAATTTTCAGCCTATGAGCAGCGACCTGTGGCAATGGATTGCGGTAGGGGTGCTTGTGGCGTGGGCCGTGTGGCGCATAGTGGTTCATATCCGCTCTAAGCGCCGCAAAACCGGCGACGGCTCATGTGGCTGCGGCTGCGCGGGATGTGACGCCGCCTGCCCTATCAAGGATGAGGCGAAAAAACGTTAGCGGTTCATGCGCTTCAACACACTGTAGGCCTCCACGATGCCGAGCTCACCGGCGCGGCTGAGGTCGCGGTTGCCCGACTTGATGTTGCCGAGTCTCAGATAGCAGTAACCTCTGTTGAAATAAGCTTCTCCCATTTCGGGATTAAGCTCTATGGCCTTGGTCAGCGCGTTGATGGCCGAGGTATAATCGCCTGTCTCGGCCAGAGCTACACCTTTGTTATAATAGGCGGGCGCCATTGCCGGTTTGAGTTCGAGAGCCTGATTGAACGCTTCGACCGACTCTCTGAGCAACTGCGTTCTCATGTCGGGCATGAGGCTGACGGTGCCGGAGGAAGATTCACTGTTGTCGTCGGGCACGGTGGTCTGGGCCTGATGTTCAAGCGCCACACCTTTCATAAACAGCGCGAGTGAGAACTGCGGTGTGAGCGTCGCGGCTTCGTTAAAGTCAGCCACCGCTTTGGCATAGTCGCGCAGGGTGAAATATTCCATTCCTCTTGCGAAAAAGTCGATTGAGCGGGGCTTCGGCTTCTCGACGAGCTGGGTGATATAGTTGATCGACGCGAAGTGACGGTTGATGTCCTCCTGGTCGGTGAGGGGAGTGGCGCGGTTGGTTACCTGGAGCAACATCGGCAGCGCTCCGGTGAGGTTAACCTCGTCAACCTCCTTGAGATAATCGGCCGAGGGCTTGAGCTCGGTGGGTGAGGTGTAGTAGGAGGCGGTAAACATCGGTTCGAGCCCTACGGTCGAATCCCATGTGTCCTGCACACGGCCTCTTATGCTCTTGCCCGAGATGTCGCCGGCCTGTGCGCGCTCGGTAGCGTTGCCGGCGGGCGAGGTGGTGAGCAGGGTGGTGAAGCGTGCTGCCACTACCTCCTGGTCCTCACCCTCGGGATTGTCGATTTCAAGCAGTCGCGAGGGGTTGGCCTCAGCGTCATTTTTCTCCGGCTGAGAGTCGGAGGCGTGGGCGCCTACCTTGCGGTTGGCTAAGGCGAGCGACTTGTCATAATCCTCTTTGGCGTTGCGGTCGCCCGAGGCCTGGCGCACGTCAAATCTCAGGAAATAGGCTGCCGCGAGGTCGGGAAAGGCGTTGACCACGGCGTTGGCGTCGGCAAGGGCGCTCTTGTAGTCGCTGCGGCTCTTCTGCACAATGGCGCGGTTGAACAATGCCTTATAGTCGTTGGGGTTGTAGGCCAGCACCATGTTGAGGTCGGCGAGCGCTTTGTCATAGTCGGCCACCTCCATTCTCAGCAGGGCGCGGTTGTAGGTAGCCATCATGTTGTGAGGCTCGAGTTCGAGCGCATAGTCATAGTCGGCCATGGCGCCGAAATAGTCGTCGAGCTTATAGCGCAGGAAAGCGCGGTTGATATACAATCCCGGCTGTGAGGGTTCGAGCCTTATCGCCTCGTCGATGTCGGCGAGGGCGAGCGCCATGCTGTCGGGCTCCTGCGAGGCCATTCTCAGCGCTGATCTGAAAGCTAAGGCGCGGGTGTTGAAGCGGTTGAGGGATATGGCGCGGTCAACCGACCGGCGCGCACCGACGGTGTCTTTATGCTCAACTTGAAACTGCGCGTAGGCGATATGGCCGTTGGCATAGCCGGGCGAAAGGGCGAGCATACGGTCGAAAGTCATGGCTGCCGAGTCGGGCTTATTGACCTCCTGATAGGCAATGGCGAGGTTGAGCAACACGCCGTTGCTCTTGGGGCGGTCGAAAAGCACACGGTTGTAGTCGGTGATGGCAGCGGCGGCGTTGCCGAGATTCTGGCGCGCCACGCCCCTCAGCTCATAGGCGTCGGTGATAAAGGGATTGCGTTCGAGCGCGAGGGTGGCGTCGGTTTCCGCTCCCGAAAAATCGTCGAGATTATATTTTGCGATGGCTCGGTAGAAATAGGGATATGCCAGCCACGGTTTTACATCTATGGCTTGATTGAAATATCTTATCGAGAGCACATAGTCATCGAAATATAGCGCGTTGCGCCCCACTCTAACCACCTGATCAACATTGATTTGGGCGATTGACTGAAAGGCTGCGAGCAGAGTCGTGACCAACAATATAATTTTTAGGCGCATGATTGGCGTGGAGGAGTGAAATGATTGATTTGGGAATTTAGTGCAAAAATACGCCGAAATAACCGAATTACTATATCATTTCACGCAAAAAAAGATTAATTTTGCAATCGTGAAGAATCTCCACCGTTTCATTCCCCTGATTTTGGCGGGTGTATCTCTGCCCGGTCTCTCTATGGCTTCCTCGCCGCAACAACCTCTGTGGCAGCTCATGGAGCAATATGGCATGAAGGATGTGGCGCTCAGCGTGCCTTCGGTTGAGGTGAGCCTGATGTATGGGCGTGATGATAATTTCACCGGCAAGGTGATGTATGATTCCACCCTCACCCGGGCCTATCTCCATCCCGAAGCTGTGGCGGCTCTCGTCAAGGCTGAGAAGGAGCTCAGGCGGCTGCGCCCAGACCTCCATTTCAAGGTGGCCGACGCCTCGCGACCCATGTCGGTGCAGAAAAAGATGTATGACACCCTGCGCGGCACCCCCAAGGCCCCCTATGTGAGCAATCCCGCCAACGGCGGCGGCCTCCACAACTACGGGCTGGCTGTCGACATCACCCTCGCCGACGCCCAGGGGCGCGAGCTGCCGATGGGCACGCCTATCGATCATCTCGGGCCTGAGGCAAACATCGACCGCGAGGATGAGCTCGTGGCCAAAGGCAAGCTCACCAAGGCCGAACAGGCCAACCGTCAGCTGCTCCGCCGCGTCATGAAAGCGGGCGGATTTATGCCTCTCAAAAGCGAGTGGTGGCACTTCAACCTCCGTTCGCGAGCCACAGCCCGGGCTCGTTACCGGCTGCTCGACTTCTGACTCTTTCCCTCTTAACCATCTGATAATTAAAAGAAACTCTAACATACCATCATGAACCCTTCCGATTCATCCCATAAGCAGAAAATCGTGATTGTGGGTGGCGGCTTTGCCGGACTCAATCTCGTGAAGCACCTCGACAAAAAGAAATTCGAGGTAGTGCTTGTTGACCGCAACAACTTCCACAGCTTCCCCCCGCTGTTCTATCAGATAGCCTCTGGAGGTCTCGATCCCGGCAACATCTCCTTCCCTTTCCGCAGGGAGGTGAGACGTGTGGCCAAAGAGAGCGCCACCTATCACATGGGCGACGTTCACACCATCGACGTGCTCCGCAAGGAGGTGCGCACCCAGTTTGAGACCATCGAATATGACAAGCTCGTCATTGCTGCCGGCACAACCAACAACTTCTTCAACAATCCCGACCTCATCAAGAGCGTCTTTACGATGAAGAGCGCCGCCGAGGCCACCCGTTGCCGCAACGAGATTCTCGACCGTCTTGAGAGAGCGTCGCTCTGTGTTGACGACCCTGATCAGAGAAGGCGCCTGCTTAGCTTTGTTGTGGTGGGCGGTGGTCCCACAGGTGTGGAGATTGCCGGCGCCATCGGCGAGATGAAACGCTACATCCTGCCCCGCGAATATCCCAACATTCCCCCCGAAGACCTGCAGATCATACTCCTCGAAGGCTCTGACCGTCTGCTCGGCCCGATGAGCCCCGAATCGTCGGCCGAAGCTTACCAGTATCTTCAGAAACTTATGGTTGACGTTAAGCTCAACCACCTGCTCAAAAGCTATGAGGATAACGTTATCACCCTCAACGACGACACCCGCATCTATAGCGAAATGGTGATATGGTCGGCAGGTGTCACCGGCGAGCAGTTTGTGTGGGAAAACACCGACTACCGTCCCGGTCGTGGCAACCGTTTCCCCGTTGACCGTCAGAACCGCGTTATCGGCCTTGACGATGTGTTTGCCGTTGGCGACATCTCACTCATGATCTGCCCCGACTATCCCAAAGGACATCCTCAGCTCGCCCAGGTAGCCATCCAGCAGGCCAAACTCCTTGCCAAACAGCTCAATGCCGGCACATGGGATAAGGAATTCAACTATGTCGACAAAGGTTCGATGGCCACCGTGGGCCGCGACCTCGCCGTTGCCGACCTCAAGCACATGCACCTCAAAGGCTGGATAGCATGGATGGCCTGGATGTTTGTTCACCTTATCTCCCTGCTCGGTATGCGCAACAAGCTCACCGTGCTCATCAACTGGATGTGGTCCTACTTCACCTACTCCACCTCGCTCCGCATGCTCCTCCACAGCACCAAATACCCCCTCCGCCGCCGCTGGGGCGAAATCTAACTTCCTCCCCCCACAAAAAAACGACAAGGCCTCGCCCTGTCGTTTTTTTGTTACTGCTCCGTCCGCTTGCTGTGGGCGCATTACGGCTATAACTCTTTATTTACCACCATATTTCTTTTCAAAAATATCATAATGCTCTACTCCCCAGCTAAGCATCATATCTATTATAGGGAGCAGGGATTGACCGAGTTCAGTAATAGCATATTCGGAACGTGGAGGAAGCTCAGGGAATATAGTCTTTGCTACCAATCCATCTTCTACAAGCTCTTTCAGCTGAATATCAAGAACTCTGGGAGTAGCCTCAGGGAGACACTTGTGGATTTCGCTCGGACGCATGGGTTTGCCTGATCTTAACTCATCAAGGATACATGATTTCCATTTCGATTCAATCAGGCTCATGGTCAGTCTGAGCGGACAGTCGAGGTCGACCGGTATTTTCTTTTCGTATGCCATATTAAAATATCTTTTTCCTGCTGCAAAATTAATAGATATTG
>CAYLMR010000084.1:0-10277 GCA_964384885.1 uncultured Bacteroides sp. | reverse complement strand
AGAATATCATGACTGAGCTTGAAGAATTGGTTGAGAAATATCGCGCCCTTGGCATAGAACGGCAATTGGACTATGATAAGTTTTCCCTCTATTCCATTATTACCCACTCTACGGCTATTGAAGGCTCTACCATAACTGAGTTGGAAAATCAGATTATGTTTGATAATGGCATTGCCTTAAAGGGCAAGAGCCTTATTGAGCAGAACATGAATCTTGATCTGAAAGCAGCCTATGAGCGGACGTTGATTTTTGCCCGTAATCATGTAGGCATAACTGTTGAAAGACTTAAAGAACTCTCGGCGCTGACAATGAAAAATACAGGCTCGGACTATCATACGGCATTAGGAGACTTCTCCTCTGCAAACGGAGACCTAAGATTACTCAATGTAACTGCAGGCGTTGGCGGAAGATCCTACATGAGTTTTAATAAAGTACCTATAAAATTAGAAGAATTTTGCGCTGCTCTCAACGAACAGCGCAAGAATGTTGGTCAGATGTCGATACAGGAGCTTTATGATATGAGTTTTGACGCTCATTTAAGGCTTGTCACCATTCATCCATGGGCAGATGGCAATGGCAGGATGGCACGCTTAATCATGAACTGGCTCCAATTTGAATACAACTTGATTCCTTCACGAATTTTTGCAGATGATAAAGAGGAATATATCAAGGCTTTGGTCGAAACCCGAGAAAGAGAGGATCTGTCGATATTCCGTAGCTTCATGACTGAAACAATGATCAGACATTTAACCAATGATATCAACAATTTCGTGACATCGGTTAACGAAGATTGGCCGATATATCAGCCTGTGAAACAAAGCACTGAAGAGCGCATCATCCTCCTTCTTCGCGAGAATCCGAAACATTCTGCCAAAACTCTTGCCGAGGCGATCGGCATCTCGGCTAAAGGCATTGAAAAACAGCTTTCAAAACTTCGGTACCAAGGTCGGATAGTGCGCATTGGCCCGGCAAAAGGAGGCTCGTGGAAAGTGAATTAAGGTCACTTCAACATCAATTGTCTTAAGGGGCCGGGATTATTGGTTGAGGGTGATGGCTTTGGAGACGAGGCGTTTGCCCATTTCAAAGCAGTTTTGCTCGTCGACGGGGAATTGGGTTTCGTGTCGGTGGCGTCTTTCTTCAGCATTAAAGAGGTTGGCGTTCATCTTCGAGTAGTCTTTAAATTGAAGGGTCTCATAGGAGTTATATTGCTCGGCATAGCCAAGAATATATTGGAGATTGCTTGTGGTCATTCCGAGAGAAATATTATAGCCACCTGCATTATAATATTCCTCACCGGTATTCATCGTAAAAATCATACCTGCGGGAATAATTCTTTTGCCGAGTACTCTCACAGGTTTTCCATTCTCGATCTGATATGAGCTTAGAGGATAGAGAAACCGCTCTATGAATGACCTCACCATTCCGGTAGGATAGCCGAAGAAATTGGGCGAGCCGATTATGATAGCATCTGCTGCCAATGCTTTCTCAAGGATAGGGCGGAGGTTGTCACGAATGGCACACAGTCCGCCTGTGTTGATGCCTTTACGTTTACAGGCGAAGCACTCAAGGCACCCCTTGATAGGCTCGGCATATAGTTCTATGAGCTCGGTTTCGGCGCCGGTCGATGCTGCGCCTTCAAGAGCTTTCTTCACGAGTGTGTCGGTATTCCAGTCTTTTCTGGCTCCTCCGTTTATTCCAATAACTTTCATTGTCGGGATTTGATTTTTAAGTTTTACTACATGTTTGAAACAATCTTTTGATGAGGCTTGTTTGAATATAAAATGTTCCGAATGGCTGCAACTTTGTTCTTTTCGGCTTTACTCCCCTTTTTTCTATGAAAATAATCAATATTCCAACTGTCACAAAGGATAATCCCAAAGGCAAAACCTATTCTCAGGACCTCTTCATCTATCATGGCGGGTGGGGAAATGATGACGGTGATATCAATTATCGCCTCGATGCTCTATGTGTCTGCTTGGTTGAGAAGGGCACCTATACTACTGTGCTCAACTCTACCGAATATGTTGTCTCTCCCGGCGATATGCTGGTGTGTCACCCTAACGATATTTTCAAAAACATAAATTTCAGTGAGGACTTCTATGGCACATTCATCTACGCCAACCTTAATCTCATATCGTCATATATGACCTCAACCGATATACGGCAAGCGCTATTGACGCTTCGACGCCAGCCTTTCTATCGGCTCAATCATGACGATCACACCCTGTTCTTCTCCCTATCCACACTGCTCCGCATTTATGAGCAGCGCTCGGAGACAGACAATATAACTACCCCTGTTATTCTGACCGCCACCGCATTTCTCCTGAGCATTTTCAGCAAGATACTCAAAGAGACCATCCCCCTGGTAGAGACCGCATCCTCAAGCCGCCCGGCAATTATCTTTCAAAACTTCATCAATCTTCTTGTCAGCAAAAGCTTAAAGCCTCACACCATCGACTATTATGCCGCGGAGCTGTCGGTCACACCAAAATATCTCTCGCATGTATGCAAGGTTGAGAGCGGGCGCACGGCTCTTGACTGGATCCGCGAATATATCATGAACGACGCCTACCGCTATCTCACCTCCACCGACTTCTCAATCAAGGAGATTGCCGGCATCCTTGGGTTTACCAACGTATCATTTTTTTGCCGAAGCATAAGGAAGTATTTTGGTAAAACGCCGCTTGAAATCCGCAACTCTCCAATCTATTCCAATCAATAAATCTTTATTTTCAGAGAAGTTGCTTGTGCATTTTTCTCAATTGCGGTATCTTTGCGAAAATTAAAATTTTTGATGCCCATGCTCCGCAAACATATTATTTCGCTTATTGCCGCCCTACTGCCGATGAGCGCTTTTTCGCAGTCGATCGACGAGAAGATAGGCCTTGCCATGAACTCATCCAATTGGTTTGAGCTCGATTCGCTTTACAATTCGGTCCCGAAGGATTCAATCAATCCTTTTCTTGAAGTTTTTTCGCGCTGTCTCATCGGCAACCGTCTCAATAGGACTGATGTTTCCATTCCCGCTTTTCAGGAGCTTTTAAATTCCGGGCAACTTGATTTGGGCAATCTTGTTTCATCCGCTCAAATGTTTGGCATAGATCTGAGCCGGGAGGGGTATAATGCTGAAGCTGCGTCGATGATCAATTCTATAGTTGCTCAGACTAAGCAATATCTTGATTCCGCAGCAATAGCAGATCTGACCCTCTCTGCCAACCGATATTCGGCTTTGGCTTCCTACAAGCCTTATCAAATAGAGTTTCCCCTCAGTGGTGAGGCATTGATTCCCTTCTCAATAGTGCCGGTCGGTCCCAAAGATAAAGGTTCGGTTCATATTCATCTTACCAACAGCACTATCAATGGCATTGAGGCTGATATTACATTTGACACGGGCGCCGGTGTAAACATGGCGTCTCAGGAAATGGCCGAAAAATATAACCTCATACCTTTGGAAGGAGCAAAGATTACCGTGGGTGGAATCGGTAAAAGTGACGGCTATCTGGCAATTGCCAAGGAAATCAAAGTCGGGAATATCATTGTCAGGGATGTGCCGTTTGTCGTAGCTTCGATGTCGTCTTACAATGAGGAGGCTGACGCCTACATCAACAGCTTTAACCTCATTTTGGGCAGTGAGCTGATGCTTAAGCTAAAAGATCTCACTCTTGATTTTTCCAAAAATCAAATAACAGTCGCCAAAGAGATTCAACCACGAAGAAACATTGCTCCCAACCTTTGTTTTTCATCAGGCATGAATCTGCTTACCAAAGGTGCCGTAGAAGGTTATCCTTCTCTAATGTGCCTTGATTCGGGCGATGCTTCTTTCGGCTCCGTTTATTCCGGCTTCTATGAACTTCACCCGCAATTGGTTACTGACACGGCCCGGGCTGACACAATCCGTGCCGCAGGAGTTGGCGGAGTAGTTCAACTCCCCTGCTTTTATGTCCCTGATATGGCTGTTACTATGGGTAGCAACACCGTCACTCCCTCTGAATTTGTAGTCTATACTCAGCGCGATAATTCAGATAGCTATGACGTCAGGATCGGCTTACGAACCATGATGCTTTTCGATAAGGTGAATTTCAACATGGTTGATTTTGTCGTAACAACCTATCTCTCCGAGAAGTGAATATCTCACTCAGACTTTGAGGAGGAGGTAGAGGGGCTGGTAGGTAAGGCGCTTCAATGAGGCGCGCACCATGGCGAGGGCGCCGCGCAAGTCGGGCGACTGAGTGGCGTTGACGCCGCTTTCCCTCAGGTGGGCTATGAGGTCGCGGGGCGTGAGAAAATCTAAGGTGGTGATCTCCTCACCCACATAGTATTCACGGATGAGCCCCTGCTGTTTCATCTCCTCCAGCCTTAGCCTCAGAGTGTCGGCATCAAAATAGTGCAGACGGTTTTTCTGAAAAGGCGCAATCTCGCGATAGGTCTCGGGCCCATAGGTTGAGAACGCGGCCACGCCTCCGGGCGCAAGCGATTTGACACATCGCTTAAGAAAACGGGGAAAGGAGTTAAACCATTGCACTGTTGAGGATGATGTCATGGCCGCCAACGACCCGGGGGTGAGGTCGGCGATTGCGGTTTCGGCATCACGTTGCTCTACCTCGGACGACGCCGGAGCAAGATCCCATAGACGCAATTTCACATCATCTGAAAGGCTGTTGCGCAACAATCGGGTGTAGAATCCGCTTCCCACGCCAAATTCCAGAATCTCGCCGTGAGTGGGCAATTCGGCAAACTCTTTCCAACGCTCAAGCAAGCGGCGAGCCACAAGATGTTGCACCGTGGCGCGGCTGTCATAGGTTTCGAGTGCTGAATTAAAACTGCGCTCCACTCTCTCTTTGTCAATTATCTCGCGGTTGAGAATGTCATTGAAATCGGGCATGTGTCCCCCTGCAATTTCTACTGTCTCGACATTGTGTTTCTCCCAGCAAGACTTTTGATTTTGTGGGGGAATAATTCTGTCGCGCAGGGAAATATATGATCTGTCGAATGGAGGATTACCCTCCCATTCGCGCAGCGCTATTGACTGAAGTTCCTCTTTCAGCTCTGAGGTGTCGCGTTCAGGCATAGAGGATAAAAATTCCCGCAACAGATCCTCCGACCCGCACATGCGACGATAGAATTTCTGCATCGCCGAGGGCGAAATGTTGTTGAGGGTGAGGTTAAAGACCTCCTTAGGTATTCCGAGTGTGTCGTGACTCGGATATAGTGTGCCGTTAACGGCTATGCATCTTGAAACAGGCAGTCGCGACTCGTTGCGTCTCACAAACTCAGCCGCCGCCGGGGTGCCAAACGACCACGCCACAACCAAAATCTCCTCATAGCCCGAGCATAATTCCTCTGCTTCGGTGAAATCTGTTTCCCGATAGTCGTATGCCACGGCAATATCATAACCGTTAGGCTTAAGGTTTCGAAACGGGTTGGCATCCATGCCCCATCCGGCAAAAATCAGCAGGAGCCTCGGAGCGCGGGCCGAAGATTGGTGAAGCGGAACAATTTTCATAAGGCGTTGAGTTGTTTGAGAGCCGCGATTAGATTTTCAACTTCCTCAACCGAGCGCGCAGCGCTGAGGCTGATGCGCAACCGCTCTGTCGAAGGTGGAACCGTTGGGGTGCGTATCGGTAGAACTTTATATCCCAACTCCTCGAGTTTGTGTGACAGCTCCACAACCTTATGGCTGTCGCCTACCATCACCGGAACTATATGCCCCGCCTCGGGGCTAAACAATGAGGCGAGCTTGCGCAGGTGTTGGCGCTGAGAGTCCATGCCGATCATTCTGTTGACCATCTCGAGAGTCCAGAGGGCCTGAATGGGTGGCAGAGCGGTTGAGAAGATGAAGCTGCGTGCCGAATTTTTCAGCCAGTCGATAATTTCCTTGCGGGCACACACGAAAGCTCCCGCCGAGCAAAGAGCTTTACCGAACGTGCCCACCATTATGTCGACTTCCTCCATTCTTCCCGTGGCGGCGCAGAGACCCAGACCGGCAGGACCGCACACTCCGAAGGCATGCGCCTCGTCGACATAAACCATTACGCGGCCGGAATAAAGGGCGTTGAGCTCCTTGCGGAGATCGAGCAATGCGTTGATGTCACAGCTGTCGCCATCCATGCTGTAGACAGATTCTACCACAATCAGCAGGGTTGTGATGTCGTCGGCCGAGAGCAGTTTCACCGCGTCGCGTCTCAGTGCCTCAAGATTGTTGTGTCTGAAGCGCGAAAACGGAGCCTTCGACAGCATTATGCCGTCGATTATGCTTGCATGAACCAGTTTGTCGGCAAGAATGGTGATTTTGCCCGCTTTGGCTATGGCCGGAATAATGCCGGTGTTGGCGTGATAGCCGCTGTTGAAAGTCAGCACACCCCTTCCGCCATAGAGCTCCGACAACCTCTCTTCGAGAGCGCCAAACTCTTGCTGCCTGGAAGCCAAAAGCCTTGACGCGCTTGCCGACATGGCTGCTCCTTCTCCGAGCTGGGACTCTAAAAACGCTCTTTCAAGCTGAGGAATCTCGCTGAGGCCGAGATAATCGTTGGTCGAAAAATCTATTACCCCGGTTGACGCAACCGTCGGAATGGTGCGCAGGTTTCCTTCCCGCTCCAGTTTGTCGAGCAGACTGCCGAAATCAATCATTTGGGAAGAATCTTAATCATTTTTCTCACGAGGGTTTCGAGGTCGCTGTCGCTGATAATATAAGGCGGCATTACATATACATTCTTTCCGAACGGTCTGACCCATATTCCCTCGGCCACACAATCTTTCTGAAACTCCCCTACATTGACCGGCTTCTCCATCTCTATCACGCCTATTGACCCGATAACCCTAACATCGGCCACTCCGGGCAGATTGCGGGCCGGCTCAAGCTCTCGTTTCAGGATTGATTCGATATTGGCGAGTATCTTCTCCATAGGCTGGCTGTTGAGCAGGTCGATCGACTCACACGCTATTGCACAAGCCAAGGGGTTGGCCATGAATGTGGGGCCGTGCATCATCACTCCCGCCTCTGAGTTGGCTATGGCGTCAGCCACCTTGCGGTTGGTTATCACAGCGCTGAGAGTGAGGTAACCCCCTGTGAGGCCTTTGCCCACGAGCATGATGTCGGGCGACACTCCGGCATGGCGGAAAGCAAATTCTTTGCCGGTGCGCCAGAATCCGGTGGCTATCTCGTCAAAAATCAGATAGATGTCATATTTGTCACATAGTTTGCGCAGCTCGCGGAGATATTGCGGATGATAAAACCACATTCCTCCTGCGCCCTGCACTATCGGCTCAACTATCACGCCGGCTATCTCCTCATGATGTTTCTCGATAATCTCGGCCATGGGAAGGATGTCCTCCTCGTTCCATTCGCCGTCAAAACGACTGCGGGGCTGCGGAGCAAAAAATCTCACGGGAAGTGCCGACCCGAAAGCACAGTGCATTCCGGTCACAGGGTCACACACGCTCATGGCGTTCCATGTGTCGCCGTGATAGCCCGAGCGGATGGTGGCGAAATTGGTCTTGCGGTGATCGGTTGATTTGGAGAGAGCGGCCTGAACAGCCATTTTCATGGCAACCTCGGTGGCCACCGAGCCTGAGTCGGCATAGAACACACATTCCATACCTTCGGGAGCCATGGCGAGCAACTTCTTTCCGAGGTCGATGGCCGGCTGGTGGGTAAATCCGCCAAACATCACATGACTCATCTTCTCGGTCTGACGCGCCATAGCCTCGTTGAGCTTCGGGTGATTGTAACCGTGTATCACACACCACCACGACGACATTCCGTCGATAAGTTCGCGTCCGTCGGCAAGACGTATTTTCACACCCTCGGCGCTGTCAACCTTATAGGTGGGCAGCGGGTCGACGGTCGATGTATAGGGATGCCAGAGATGTTCCCTATCCCATTGGTCAAATAGTTCGCTCATATCTTTCTGATATTTGTCATGATTTTGATTGGCGTTGCAAAGTTAATATATCTTTTGGCAATGTCACGAAAATTTGGTAATATTGCCTGACAATTTAAAACCGTTATGACTCAAAAATCCAGTAAGCCTACCGATTTGGAGCTGCTTGCCCCTGCCCGCGACGCCGATATTGCAATAACTGCCATCAATCATGGCGCCGATGCCGTTTATATCGGTGCGCCAACCCACGGTGCTCGGGCTGCCGCGGCGGTGAGTGTTGAAGATATTGCGCGGGTGTGTGACTATGCCCATCGCTTCAACGCAAGAGTTTATGTGGCGCTCAACACGTTGGTCTATGAAAACGAGCTTGTCGAGGTACAGACCCTTATATGGAGATTGTGGCAGGTGGGTGTCGATGCCCTGATAGTGCAGGATCTCGGAATCACCCGCATGAATCTCCCCCCGATAGCCCTTCATGCAAGCACCCAGTGTGACATCCGCGACCCACAGAAGGCGAGGATGTTATATGATATGGGCTTCACGCGCATAGTTCCCGCCCGCGAGCTCTCTGTTTCGCAGATAGCCGAAATACATGCCGCAGTGCCGCAGCTCGAAATCGAAGCTTTTGTTCACGGGGCCTTGTGTGTGAGCTACAGCGGTGATTGCCGAGCCGGCTTTGCTATTGCCCGCCGCAGTGCCAACCGCGGCGAATGTCCGCAGATATGCCGACATTCATTCACTCTCACCGATGCCGACGGCAGGGAGCTGGTAAAGGATAGCCACCTCCTCTCGTTGCGTGATCTCGACCGCTCCCCCTATCTTGCCGAAATGATCGAGGCTGGTGTAATGTCGTTTAAAATCGAAGGGCGCCTCAAGGGCGCCGACTATGTTAAGGAAACGGTCGGTCGCTATTCCCAATTGCTCAACAAAATTGTCGCTCAATCAAACGGCTCTCTGCGGAGGGCTTCAACCGGTGATGTGACGCTCAATTTCGACCCCTCTCCCACTTCGGGCTTTAACCGGGGCTTTACCCCATACTTTACCCTCGGCACTCCCCCTAAGGGCGCACCTGTTTCGATGGCCACTCTTTCAGCTTCGGGCCGTGAAGGCGAGCCTGTCGCAAAAGTCGTGAGGGTTGACCGAACTGGAGCTTTGAAAGTGGATATTCTTCCGGATGTAAAACTCTCCAACGGCGACGGTCTTTGCTATACTGATCCCTCAGGCTTACGAGTGGGCTTCAGGCTCAACCGTGTGGATGGCCGGTTGCTTCACCCCGCGCCCGGGGCGAGAATCAATCCCCCCGCCGGCTCCATGCTCTATCGCACTCTCGATGCCGCCCGAGCCTCCCTGCTTGCCGCCGACACCACCGCCGTCCGCACTATCCCCGTCACTGCCGAGCTGAGGCTTTGCGGCTCCGAGCGCAATCCCATGATAGCTCTCGGTTTCACCGACCCCGAGGGTATTTATGGCGAAGCCGCCGTTGCGGCCCCTGACCTCCAGCCGTCGCGCACTCCCCAATCGGAAGCTCGCAACCGTGTGATATGCAAGACAGGCAACACCATCTATCGCGTATCTTCGCTTGCCGACAAAATCGACCACGAGATCTTCATTCCCGCTTCATTGCTCACAACCTTGCGCCGCGACGCCCTCGCCGCGCTTGAACGCTCACGCTCGCTGAGATTCACTCCCCTCCGCCCGGGGGTGGATAATGGCCGTGAAGATAAGGGCGTAACCCCCGCCAATGTGGCTAATTCGCTTGCCGCCGACGCCTATCTCGCCCACGGCATCGAGGTTACCCCTGCAGCCGACGCCATAGAAGTCTTGCCACAGCTTCCCACTGACAAAATCAAGGTGATGAACACCCGCTACTGCCTGCGCAGGGAGTTGGGCCGATGTCTCTCCACCCCCGCGGGAAAAGAATGGAAGGAACCCCTCACACTTACCGATCAGTCGGGCATGAAGCTTAGACCGCAATTTGACTGCAAAGCCTGCGAAATGAACTTATATCTCATTCCTTCTTCAAAATTTGCAAACGTCAATAAAAAAACTTAATTTTGGGGCGGAAAAATCACTCTCCTCAATCATCGGAATAAATCTTTAACAACATAAACCAAACAAAAATGAGCAAACCCAAAATTCTTGTAACCGGTGGTACAGGCTATATCGGCTCACACACTGTTGTAGAGCTCCAGGCAGCCGGCTATTCAGTGGTTATTATCGACAACCTCTCTAACTCAAACATTGAGGTTCTTGATGGAATCGAGCGCATTTCAGGCATTCGTCCCGACTTCGTAGAAGGTGACTGCACCGATATAGAAACTCTCAAAAAACTCTTCAAGGATTATCCCGGCATCAAGGGCATCATCAACTTCGCAGCTTCAAAGGCTGTAGGCGAGT
>CAYLMR010000083.1:0-10588 GCA_964384885.1 uncultured Bacteroides sp. | reverse complement strand
CATTGATAATCAATAATACATCGCAAAGCGATGTCCCTACAATTTTTTGGATTCCCAATTTTGACACAACCTCCATCCCTTTTTCTATTCTCTCCCCTCACGAAATTTAATCATTCCAACCTTTAATGGCCAAGAAAAAATCATCTGATAACGACGACATTATCAGCCAACGATGTTCGTTTTGCGGATCATATCCGGATGAAAACACTGTCATGGCGCCCGGAAGCTTGCCCGGAGTGGTCATTTGCAGCAATTGCATCGACTCGCTCAAGGAGGCTCTTGATGAGTTCAGGGTTTCCAACGCCATTCCGGTGAAATATGATCACGAATCGAAAGGCAAAACCAAAGAGACCAAAAGCAAATTTGATGGCAAGTCGGTTCCCAAACCCAAGGAAATCACCGATTTTATCAACCAATATGTCATTGGTCAGGATAATGCCAAGAAATATCTTTCGGTTGCCGTCTACAACCACTACAAACGTCTGGCTCAGAACAACGACGACATCGACATCGAGAAGAGCAACATCATTCTTGTAGGTCCTACCGGCACCGGTAAAACCCTCATTGCCCGCACTATAGCCAAGATGCTCGACGTGCCTTTCGCAATTGTCGACGCCACAGTGCTCACCGAGGCCGGCTATGTGGGCGAAGATGTAGAGAGTCTGCTCACACGTCTGCTCCAGGCTGCCGACTATAACGTAGAGAAGGCTGAAAAGGGCATCGTGTTTATCGACGAGATCGACAAGATAGCCCGCAAGAGCGACAACCCCTCCATCACCCGCGACGTCAGCGGCGAAGGTGTGCAGCAGGGCTTGCTCAAACTTCTCGAAGGCTCTATTGTTAACGTTCCCCCTCAGGGCGGCCGCAAGCATCCCGAGCAGCGCATGATAGCTGTCGACACCAAAAACATACTCTTCATATGCGGTGGTGCTTTTGACGGCATCGAGCGAAAGATTGCCCAGCGCCTCAACACCCATGTGGTGGGCTACAGCAACAATCCCGAGCGCAGCAAGATGCAGCGCGACAACCTGCTCAAATTTGTCGCTCCCCAAGACCTCAAAAGCTTCGGTCTGATTCCCGAAATCATCGGCCGTCTCCCCATACTCACCAATCTTGAGCCCCTCGACCGCGATGCCCTGCTCAAAGTTCTCACCGAGCCCAAAAACGCCATCACCCGACAGTATAAGAAGCTGTTTAAGATGGATGGCGTAGAGCTTGAGTTTGAACCCGAAGCTCTTGAATTTATTGTCGACAAGGCGATAGAATTCAAGCTCGGAGCACGCGGACTCCGCTCCATAGTCGAGACAATTATGATTGACCCGATGTATGAACTCCCCTCTCAGACCAAAACCAAGAAGTTTACCGTAACGCGAGAATTTGCCGAAGAGAAGCTCAACAAAGCCAACTTCGACACCACAATCATCAAGTAGCAGTAACCGTTCCGGGCCGGAATACCGTCTTAACAACAGCAACTTCCGTCTCTCCCATGTTTCCCCACTCATCACCAAGTGTAAAAATCCCGACCGAAATAGCCAAATCATTCAAAAACCCCTTCTTCCTCCAATGATAACCGGCAAAGAACTCACAGCCGCGCTGAAACGAAATTTTGGATTCGACACCTTCAAAGGCAATCAGCAAGCCATAATGCTCAGTCTCCTCAATGGCAACGACACCTTTGTGCTAATGCCCACCGGAGGTGGCAAAAGTTTGTGTTATCAGCTCCCGGCCCTTCTGATGGAGGGCACGGCTATTGTGATTTCGCCGCTTATAGCCCTCATGAAAAATCAGGTCGACGCCATGCGCAACTTCGCCGAAGTCGACACTGTGGCTCACTTTCTCAACTCGTCGCTCAACAAGGCGGCGGTCGACAAGGTTAAGAGCGACATCACCGAGGGTAAGACAAAGCTCCTCTATGTGGCTCCCGAGAGCCTCACCAAAGAGGAGAATGTGGAGTTTTTGAAAACAGTGCCTATTTCATTCTATGCCGTGGATGAAGCACATTGCATCTCTGAATGGGGTCATGATTTCCGCCCGGAATATCGCAGGATACGACCGATTATCAACGAAATAGGCAAGCGGCCCGTGATTGCGCTGACCGCTACCGCCACGCCCAAGGTGCAGCATGACATTCAGAAAAACCTTGCCATGCTCGACGCCAACGTCTATAAATCATCGTTCAACCGCGAAAGCCTCTACTATGAGGTGAGGCCCAAAAACGCCAACACCGACCGCGACATTATCAGATTTATCAAAAACAATCCCGGCAAAAGCGGAATTATCTACTGTCTGAGTCGCAAGAAAGTTGAGGAACTGGCCGAGCTTCTGCAGGTTAACGATATTAAGGCACTCCCCTATCACGCAGGCATGGACTCCGCCACCCGTTCGGAAAACCAGGATGCCTACCTGCTTGAAAACGTTGACGTGATTGTCGCTACCATTGCTTTCGGAATGGGTATCGACAAGCCCGACGTGAGATTTGTGATTCACTATGATATGCCCAAGAGTCTCGAAGGCTATTATCAGGAAACAGGTCGCGCAGGACGTGACGGCGGCGAAGGACGATGCATAACTTTCTATTCGGCCAAAGACCTCCGCAAGATGGAAAAGTTCATGCAGGGCAAACCTGTGGCCGAACAGGAAATCGGCAAACAGCTCCTCGTCGAGACAGCAAGCTATGCCGAGTCGAGCGTGTGCCGCCGCAAGACTCTCCTTCACTATTTCGGAGAAGAATATCCCTATGACAATTGCGAGAACTGCGATAACTGTCTGCATCCAAAAACTAAAGTCGAGGCCAAAGATGACCTTCTCGATGTGCTTGAGCTTATTTCCCAACTCAAGGAGAAATTTAAGGCTCCCCACATCATAAGTGTGCTCCGTGGCCGCGCAACCAACGATGTGCGCTCCTACCGCCATGACGAGCTTCCCCAGTTCGGCTCATGCAGCGACGCCTCCGAGCGCCATCTCAACGCCGTGATCAGACAAGCCGTGATTTCCGGCTATATCGACCGTGATATCGAAAACTACGGCTTGCTTAAAATCACTCCCAAAGGAACTGAATTTATTAGCAAACCTCAATCATTTAAGATCGTGGAGGATACTGAATTTAACGAAGAAGATGACTCCTTTGCAGCTAAAGGTGGGGCGGGTTGTGCCGCCGATCCCGAGCTGTATGCTATTTTGAAGGATTTACGTAAAAAGATTGCCGCCCAACACTCTCTCCCTCCCTATGTGATTTTCCAGGACCCATCGCTCGAAGCTATGGCAACCACCTATCCCATCACATTGGAAGAACTCGCCAATATTGCCGGCGTGGGTGCCGGCAAAGCCCGCAGGTATGGCGAGGAGTTTGTCAAGCTCATCAAACGTCACGTTGAGGATAATGAAATCGAACGCCCTGAGGACATGGTGGTACGCACCGTAGCCAACAAGAGCAAGATGAAAATCGAGATCATTCAGGCCATCGACCGCAAGGTGCCCCTCACCTCGATTGCCGACTCCAAGGGCATTGAGTTTGAAGAACTGCTCGACAAACTCGAGGCTATTGTCATGTCGGGCACCCGCATCAATATCAGTTATGACCTTGAGGAAAGGTTTGACGAAGAGGACCTCAAGGAACTCACCGACTATTTTTCGGAATGTGAGATCGACGACCTTCCCGCCGCCGTCGAAGAATATGGCGACGTGTATTCGGAGGAGGAAATCCGTCTGGCCCGTATCAACTTCCTCTCCGAGATGGGCAACTGATATCACTTAACGGCTCATCCCCTTGCAGACTATAAAAAAGTAATCTTGACCGGTGGCAGGATTTGCTGCCGGTCAGATTGTTTTTAAAAACCAACTTTTCTACTCATCCAATTTCAACCGCCAAGGCTTTATGTCGAAACTTATCAGCTATAACCATGTTGAACTCCGACGCCGGGAGAGAGTGGTGCTTTCCGACATCAATCTGTCGCTCGACCCCGGTGAGTTTGTCTATCTTATCGGGCGTGTGGGAAGTGGAAAATCCACTCTCCTCAAATCAATGTATGCTGAAATTCCGGTAAGCGCCGGCAACGCGAGGGTGCTCAACTTCGACCTCGTCAACCTGCGCCGCCGCGACATTCCGATGCTGAGACGAAGCATGGGCATAGTGTTTCAGGACTTTCAGCTGCTCACCGACCGCGACGTGCGCAACAATCTGCTCTTTGTGCTCGGAGCCACGGGATGGCGCAACCGCTATGACATGGAGACCCGCATAGAGGAGGTGCTCAACGAGGTCGGCATGGGTGGCAAGAGCTATAAAATGCCCCACGAGCTGTCGGGAGGCGAGCAGCAGCGCATAGTCATAGCGCGCGCCCTGCTCAACCGTCCGCAGATTATCCTCGCCGACGAGCCCACCGGCAATCTCGACAATGACAACGGCGAGCACATAGTGAAACGCCTGCGCGAAATCTCCGAAAAAGGCACCGCCGTGGTCATGGCTACCCACAACATGGAGATAGTTGAAAAATATCCCGGCAGGGTGATCAACTGCTCGGGTGGCAAAGTTATCGAAGATTAAGCCCCTCAGGAGTGTTAAATAGCTGAAAATCGGGCTCTACCTTTTGTTAAAACGCTTTGTTGCTGATATAAAAAATGTTATATTTGCACTTTAAAGCCTCCTCTCCCCCTCACCTCTCTCCCGATAATAAACCATAAAATTAAAAATCAATCTATTATACATCAAATCTAACACCATCCTTACATTTATGAAAATGAAAAAAGTCTCATTTTTATGGCGGTTGTTAAGTTGCGTAGTGCTTGCCGCGGCAGGCATTATTCCGGCTTTTTCAGCCGATCTACCACAATTTTCCACCGATGATCACGAGATATACTATATCATTCAGTTCTGCCGCAACGGCAATGTGATCGGTGATAAGGGTCTCGGAAATGTGATGGAAGTTTCGCAGATCTATAACGATGACACCCGTCTGTGGAAACTCGTCGGCGATGAGAAAAGCTTTCAGCTCGTCAACAAGGCCGGCCATTATGCAAATACCGACCGTACACAAAACCGCATGGTTGCCTCCGAAACTCCCGACCGTCGCGGCTACCGTCTTGTCAAGACCGGCAACTCCACCTATTCAGGCGAATGGGAGATTCAGGCTCTCTATATCTCAGGCACCAACAACCGCGTCAATCAGTTTGGCGGCGCTCAGGTTGGTTTCCCCATCGGTTTCTATAGCGGCAACGACGTCAACAATCCCGTGAAGTTTGTCGACCCCGAAGGAATGGTGTTTGAGAAGATCTATGAGGAATATAAGGTTACCGGCTCGGAGAGCTATCGCCCCGAAAACATGTTCACCCTCTGGTACACCCAGCCCGGCACCCTCAGCACCAATGCTCAGAAATGGATGGTGGCAGGTCTCCCCGTGGGCAACGGTCAGCTCGGCGCACAGACCCTCGGCGGCATAGCCCAGGAAGAGATTTCGCTCAACGAAAAGACTCTCTGGACAGGTACGACCAACGGCACCCAGAGCGGCGTGAGTCTCAACACCAACCAGTATGGTTCCTACCGCTCGTTTGGCAATATTCTCATCAACGACCTCAACGAGTCGGGCACAGCCACCGAATACTGGCGCAACCTCGATCTCTCAAACGGCACCGCCAACATCTCCTATAAGGATCCCGAGGGAGTGACCTTTACCCGCACTCTCATCACCTCCAACCCCGACAACGTTGTGGCTATGCTCCTCACCGCCGACAAACCCGCCAAGCTCAACCTCGAGTTTGTGATGGTGCCCGGCATGAAGGCCGACCACGAAGTCAACTACTCAGCCGACGGCACAGCCACCTTCTCAGGCAAATTTGAAACCCTCAGCTACTATGGCATGATGAAGGTCGTGGCCAAAGGCGGCGAAACCACTGCCGTAGAAAAAGGCATCGAGGTGAAAGGAGCCGACGAGATTCTTCTGCTCTTTAACGGCGCTACCGACTATGCAGCCCTCGAACCCTCCTATACCAAAGACACCGACCTCCTCCCCTCAAAAGTTGAGAACACCGTCAACTCAGCCGCTCAGAAAGGCTGGGAGAAGATTCTCGCCGACCACATGGCCGACTACAAGGCTCTCTTCAGCCGCGTGTCGCTCAACTTTGCCGGCGCTGTCAACGATCTTCCCACCGACCAGCTCATCACTGCCTACAAAAACAATAAGGCCACCGCAGGTCAGCGCCGCATGCTCGAGCAGCTTCAGTTCCAGTATGGACGCTATCTCGCCATCGGCTCAAGCCGTGGCGTAGACCTCCCCTCCAACCTTCAGGGCATCTGGAGTGCTTATAATGTCTATCGCCCCTACAGCGGTCAGGAACATCCCTGGAACGCCGACATCCACTCCAACATCAATGTGCAGATGAACTACTGGCCCACCGAGGTCACCAACCTCAGTGAGCTCCACCTCCCCTTCCTCAACTACATCATCAATCAGGCCACCGTTCAGCCTCAGTGGCGCGCCCGTGCCAAAAAGGTAGGTCAGACCAAAGGCTGGACAATCCTCACCGAAAACAACATCTTCGGCTCGGGCAGTGACTGGGGTTCAAACTATGTGATTGCCAACGCCTGGTATGCTTCTCACCTCTGGAGCCACTATAAGTTCACTCTCGACGAGGAGTTCCTCGAAAGAGCTTTCCCCGCCATGTGGGGTGCATGCGAGTTCTGGATTCAGCGCCTTGTGCTCGCCAAAGACGGCACCTATGAGTGTCCCAACGAATGGTCGCCCGAACATGGTCCCTCTGAAAATGCCACCGCCCACTCCCAGCAGCTCGTGGCCGAAATCTTCGCCAACACCATCGAGGCAGCCAAGATACTCGGCAGCAAAGCCAACATCTCGGAAAGCGATCTCAACACCCTCGTTGACCGCTACGAGAAGCTCGACAAAGGTCTCGCCACCGAAACCTACACCGGCGCCTATGGCAACTCTAAAGACGGCATCAAGAAAGGCGATACCATTCTTCGCGAATGGAAATACAGCAACTACACCGTGGGCGAAAGCGGCGGCAACCACCGTCACCTCTCTCACCTGATGTGTCTCTATCCCTTCTCTCAGGTTGAGCCCGGCTCGGATATGTTTAATGCCGCCGTCAACTCCCTCCAGCTCCGCGGTGACAACGCCACCGGCTGGTCGCTCGGTTGGAAAATCAACCTCTGGGCACGCACCCGCAACGGCAACCACGCCCTAACCATCATCAAAAACGCCCTCTCCGACAAGGTTTACTCAAACCTCTATGACGCTCACCCCCCGTTCCAGATCGACGGTAACTTCGGCACCACCTCAGGCATCGCCGAAATGCTGCTCCAGAGCCACAACAACGGCCTCGACCTCCTCGCCGCTCTCCCCTCCGACTGGAGCGACGGCGAAGTGAAAGGTCTCACCGCCCAGGGCGCCTTTGAAGTTGATCAGAAATGGGCCGACGGCAAACTCGTATCCGCCACTATCCGCTCTAAGAAAGGCGGCGACTGCACCGTTCGCTACGAAGGCATCCAAAACATGATGGTTACCCTCAACGGCGAGAAAGTCAAAGTTGCCTCCGATAAGGATTACATCGTTATTCCCACCACCGCAGGCGGCGAATATCAAATCGTGCCCGATCCCGCTTCGGTTGAAACCGTAGCCGGCGACAAGACCGACATTTCTTTCCGTGTTGACAACGGCATCATCTATGCCTCGGGCAATGTTGCCGAACTCAACGTCACCGACGTGTTGGGCCGCACCCTCGCTCAGACCACCGGCAACACCATCAACATCAACCCCTCTTGGGGCAAGATCGTGATTGTCACCGTCACCGACTTCGCAGGTAAAACCTCAACCCGCAAAATCGCCCTCTAAAGTCACCCCCTGACATTCCCTAAAGTCATTTCTTGACTTCCCCTATAGCGGCTGCGCCTTAACCCTCCCGGTTAATCGCAGCCGCTTTTTTATAAGTGGTAAACGGTAGGGGCGCCGACATGTCGCGCCCGCTCCTCGCGTAGCCTCCCGCGCATCCTTTTCCCGCAAAATCCATCCGGGTGGGCCATCCGGATGTCGCCGCGATATATCGCGCCGCTACCATAATGTAATTCCTTGATTTGTACGGGCGTGGCGTGCCACGCCAGGCGAGGAGCGACCTATCCGCGCGGGCGGCGTTTGTAGCCATGTCGGCGACATGGCCGTACATTTCGGGCGCGCGGCCAACGTCCCCGCCTGACCTCCGCTCATAGCTTTCCCCGCCCCAAAAATGGTAAACGGTAGGGGCGCCGACATGTCGCGCCCGCCCCTCGCGAAGCCCATCCGGATGTCGCCGCGATTTATCGCGCCGCTACCAAGCAGGGAATTATTCATAAAAACCTCTCCCTCCCCGTCTTAAATATTTTGCTAAATCAGGATTTGTTGCTACCTTTGCCGGCACAGACCGCCTGGAAGCCCCGGTCAAGGATTATGCGGGTGGGCTGTGAGACATTTTTGAAGCGTTTATCCGCGCTGATTCTTGACAACTGGAAATTCTCGCACAATTTCGTTCGAAAGTCAAGGATTGAGCAACGGTAGATGCCCGTGGATATGTAATATCATGCATTCGGCACATTGCCTTATCAAAGGAGTAGCCGAAAGCTATTGTTGCATATACAAGCGTAGGGCTTCTGCGTTGCCGTCCGACTTTCGAAAGGCAAATGCGAGAAGCCTCCAGTTGTAGGACGGTAACAGATACAGATTCCTACGCTTCCGCTTTTTAACCAATCAACCACGCCAACGAGGGGATGACCGCGGCCATAGAATTCCTTTCCAAACATGAAAGCATTTATCACTCGCTTCTCCCTCCTCCTTATCTTCGGACTAACGGCACTCGCTTCCCAAGCCGATGAACCGGTTTTAATCGATGGGATTTACTATTCCCTTAATCAAGATACAGCAACGGCAACTGTAACTGGCAGATATATGGGTGAATCTAATCTTGAAATTAAAGCAGCAATAGAGTATGATGGTAAAAAATATGACGTCACATCTATAGGTAGTTATGCTTTCTTCAGATGTTATGGCCTCAAATCTATTTCAATTCCAACATCAGTGACCTCAATAGGAGCGAGTGCTTTTTACGATTGCAGGCGTCTGACAGAGATAACTATCCCTAATTCAGTAACCGTAATAGGCCCATCCGCTTTTGCATGGAGTATTAAGCTTACCTCCGTGACACTTGGTGATTCAGTTACAGAGATCGGTGAGTATGCATTTCAAGTCTGTACTGGTTTAACAGAGATAACTATTCCTAACTCCGTAATTTCAATTGGCGCAAGTTCTTTCGAGGATTGTGAAAACTTGTCTTCAGTGAAAATAGGTAACTCAGTTAAAACTATTGGTCGTAGCGCTTTCAGCGGCTGTAACTTGACTTCGGTAAAGATCCCAGACTCAGTAATAATAATTGAAGGTTCTGCATTTCAATCATGCCGAAGCATGACGTCATTGATAATCGGCAATTCAGTTACAAAAATTGGAGAATATGCTTTCAGTTGGTGTAGTAACCTCTCTGAAGTATTAATTCCTGACTCTGTAATTGATTTAGATGGAAGAGCTTTCTATGGGTGCACCAACTTGATGAAGGTCTCTCTAGGAAACTCAATTTCTTCAATTAAGGGCGAGACATTTTATCGCTGCACAGCTCTCAAAGGAGCAATAATACCAAATTCAGTAACTAAAATTGGCTATAATGCTTTCAGAGAATGTTACAACCTATCCTCAGTAATAATCCCTAACTCCGTTACAGAAATTAATTCCGAAGCTTTCGCAGTTTGTGGTCTATCCGAAATTATAATTCCAAATTCTATTTCAAAAATTAGTGATAATACGTTTGCCTCTTGCCATCATTTAAAAACAGTTACAATTCCTAAATCCGTAACTGAAATCGGTAATCAGGCTTTCATCAATTGCGATAGTCTTGGAGAAGTAGTAATACCAAACTCAGTAACCAAGATAGGTGACGAGGCTTTTTCATTTTGCTTATTACTTTCAAAGATCACGATTTCAGAATCAGTTAAAGAAATAGGGAATTGTGCATTTTCTGTTTTGTGTTATCCAAGAGAAATTTATTATGAGTCCGCTAATCCAATTGAGTTTTCTGAAAATATATTTTCCTCCTCAACATATGAATATTGCACACTCTATGTCCCTGAGAAAGCAGTGGCCAAATGTAAGGAACTTGTACCATGGAAGAATTTCAAGAATATTATTGCCTACAATTTCTCAGGTATTGAGACAGCAGTTGCGGAGGCTGAGGAGCCGGTGGTTAGCGTGAGCGGCAGGACTATTAATGTGTCGGGCGTGAGCGAGGATTGCAAGGTGAACGTTTATAACGTGAGCGGCGAATGGATCGCAGATGAGAAAGGTTGCTGCTCTTTTACGGTTGCCAACCACGGTGTGTATGTCGTGAAGGTCGGAAATAATATTTTTAAAGTGTCGGTAACACGATAAATTTCTCCCCCAAAATCAAATTTTTCAGTGACATCAACATATCGCGCCGTAATAATTTCGCACCTTAACTCAGTGATTAGTACGGAGGGTGTTGCAGAACCTCCCAAAAAGATAGACAAAAGCCTCAACTTTCCCAA
>CAYLMR010000082.1:0-10604 GCA_964384885.1 uncultured Bacteroides sp. | reverse complement strand
AAACATAGTCATGCAAAATTCTGTAACTCCCTAAAGAATTTTCCATGCAAAATTAGTGGATAACCCGGGCCAAAATCCCGCCCCTCCCCGTTAATATATGCTAACAGCAGCCTCCGCCGCAAGCCCTGAAAGCAGACAAGAAATTCTAGAACTCACTCTCTATCTCACAACTACGCTCCCTTAGTAAAAGTGTCTCAAAATGTTTACCTATATATTTTTACTTAAAGTAATTTAGAGAATGGTTTTGGAGTTTATAGTGAAGACTTTTTTTATATAAAGTTTGGTGGGGAGAGAGATTTGTGTTACTTTTGTGTGAAACGTTAAAATTATTTCACTATGCTTTTTATGCCGCCAAAGAATGATGCTGACTACAGCCGGTATCGGTTGGAGCGGATTTTGAGGAGCTGGCGGCTTGTGTTAAATCCTTATCGGTTTAGTGATTCCGAGCTGCTCAAAGCTGCTTGGGAGGGTAAATGGGGTGATGAATTCGATCTGGTGCAGATGGTGATAATGCACTTTACGCGACTTCGCGAGACGGGTGATGCAGCCCGTTTTGATGGTATATATTTCATGTTGGTAAAGATCCGACAGAACTGTTTATCCGCGATGCGGCTCTCAGATATGGGATAAGAGCAAACGACACCAATCGCATCGAGCACTCATGGCTAGGTAAACGTAACCTTACTCATACGCTTGAATGTGAACGCATTGTCGGTAAGACTGTCTTCGTCAGCCATACTATCCGTGGCTACAATATCTTTCGTCAATCCAAAGTGATGTATCACATGCACCGCCTTACCGGCAATCTTCACCGTGACGCCGCTACTATCCGTCGGGCAATGTGTGAATCAAAGATAACGATGCTCGAGCGGTTGCTGGCCAACCCGGAGTGTCCGGATTACCTCAATTGCACTAAGAATTTCATCGAATACGAGCCCCGCATCCGCCGTGCCATCGCCCTCATCCGTAATTACCCCACCTACCCCACGCCTCAAGACTAAATCAATCGCATCGAATTGTCCAAGAGGCGTTTCATCCATCGCATATGCGAAGCCTTAGGAGCTGATAAAGATTAGGCCTCTCCCGGCAATCCTGAATTTTAATTCGGAAATGGTAGAAGGGTTAATGGGGCGGATGGGGCGGATGGGATTAGGGGACTTCGGTTTCGGCTTCCTCTATTTCTGCTTCGGGGTCGGTTTCTGCTTCGGGGTCTGAGGGGGTTTCATCCTCGGGTTCTTCGGAGGGGTCGGTTTCTTCCTCGGTGGGGGTTTCTTCGGAGGCAGTTGGGTCGGGGTCGAGGTCGGTTGCGGTGTCGGTTGCGGTGTCGGGTTCGGGGTCGAGGGCGCGGGCGGCGGCTTCGGCGGCGGCGTTGAAGTATTGCTCGAAGGTGCTGCCCTGAAGGAGGAGGGTGTCGAAGTTTTTCTTTGAGATGACTACGGGTCTCACTTCTTTGGGTATCTGGAGGTCGCCCGAGGCGATGGCGGCGTCAAAGCGGGTGCGGTAGTGGGAGAGTTCGTTGGCGTTGTCAAATCCTCCGATGGTGATGATGCCGAGGTTGCCGAAGTTCATCTGCTCAAGGGGGAAGTCCTTGACCATAAAGGTGGTGAAGTTGTGACGGGCCACGTTGAAGAGCAGTTCGTTTGACGAGACGGTGTCGTTGGGGAAGGTGAGCACGAGCAGATGTTCGCCATCGGTTGTGAAGTCAAACATGTTGCCGATCGAGTCGGGATTGAAGTTGAGGGTGGAGTCGTTGGAGAGGCGGGTATCCCATATCATCGAGCGCATGTTGGAGCCGGTAGAGGAGTTGAGTTTCCGGCCGCGGGAGAGTTGTTTGAGGTAGGAGGAGGCCACGGGAGAGAGGTCGGCGTCGGGGTATTTTTCGAGCAGTTCGCGAAGGGTCTGCCCAAATTTCTCAGGGTTGTTTTCGGTGACGTAGGTGAGGGCTTCGAGGAACATGAACTTGGGCATGAGCGGGGTCATGGGGAAGGCTTTTTTCACCGAGTCAACGCGCTGATGTATGGCGTAGTTGTTGTTGTCGAGGAAGTCCTCATAGGTGCGGGCATAGATAGCTTCCTGCTGCTCATGCATCGAGGCGAGGGCGGCAAGATAGTTGGGATTGCGGAGGGCAATGCCCTGCTCGCTGTCGGCAAAGTCGGTCAGTATGAGCTGACGCCATTTTTCGGCAATCTCAGGTTGGCCGAGACGCATATACATGAGATAGAGGTTGTAGTAAACGTCGAGGCGATAGATATTGTCGGGATAGGTGGTGAGCAGTTTGGTGAACTCGGCTTCAGAGGCGGGGAAGTCCTCAAGCTTATCCTTGAGAATGAGGCCCATGTTGTAGAGGCCATCCTGAATAATGTCATGGGCAATCTGCCGCTCCTCGTCGGTGGCGGGTATCTGCTTGATGTAGTATTCTGGATAGTGAGGGTCGGAAGAGTGTTCGAGTTCCTCCTGTGACTGTTTCTGCTCGTCGGAGGTCGGAGGGTTGTCAGTTGAGGTTTCACTGTCATTTTCGCCCTCCTCGTCGGTGTCGGCAAAGTCGGAGAAAGAGAATGAGGCTTTATTTCTACGGCGCCAGTCATCTTCAAGCTTACGCGAACCCCATCGTTTCTGGAACTCGGTTTTGCCGGCGTTTTTCACTGCGTCGTTATAGAAATACCATGACTTGTCGTTGTTGATTGAGAAAGATGCGGGATTGTTGGCATTGCCGCGGTTGGCGTTGGCATTGCCCTGAGCCGACTGATTGGCGAGATATTCCTCGCGTTTGGCAGCTTCTTCCTCTTCTTTTTCTTTTTTCTTAAGCTCCTTGATTATGCGGTCGATCACTTCGAGACGCTGTTTCTCATCCATTTGCGACAGGCGGAGGAGGGAGTCCTGAAGCTTGACATTCTGAGAATAGACCGCCAGCTCGTCGAGCACATCGGAGCGACGCCTGAGCACCGGGTAGTCGGGACGGCTTTCGGGCAGCTGAGGCATCGCCTCGCTGTAGAGAGGCTGGGCGAGGTCATAGTCGCGACGGTCGAAGTAGAGACCGCCGAGCACTATCTGAGCCAGAGCTTTGTCAATGCCGTTGCGGGTCGACTGCTCAATGGCCTTTGAATAGTTTTCGATGGCTTTGAGGGTGTCTTGGCGCGAGAGATAGAGATTGCCGATAGCATAATATATCTGGTCGGCAAACTCCTTGTTGCGGGAGTAATGCAACATAGAGCGGAGCGACTTCACCTCGGGCTCGATGTTTTTGCCCGAATAGACCTCGCTTTGCTTTATGCGGGCGTTGAATTTGGTGCGATAGGGGGCGGAGTGGGATTTGGCCACCTTTTCAAACTCCTTATAGGCTTCGGCATTTTTGCCTTGACGGGCGTAGATCTGGCCGAGAAGGAAGGTGAGGCGTGTTTTCTGAGTGCCCGAGGCCTTGTCGCGGGCCTGAATCAGCGGCTCGATGGCGCTGTCAAACTCGCCGGCATGAATATAATAGTCGGCCAATACGTTATAGTATAGCTCCTTGAGTGTGGAGTTGGTGAGCTGTTCGGGGGTGATGCGTCTAAGGATGGTCTGCGCCTCGAAATTCCAACCGAGCGACACATAGCAGCGGGCCATCCACAAAGCCGCTTCGGTTGAGGTGGCCGGAAGCCATTTAAAATGGTTCTGGATGTAGTGGAAAGTCGTGGCGGCAGCGAGAAAGTCGCCGTTCATATACTGGCTTCGGGCCTGCATCATCCACGCATTGTGGAGAAACGGGTTATATTCCTCGCGTTTGAGCCACTCCTTATATTCGGGGTCGTTGCCCTTGCCGGCTTTGCGGCGCGGCTTTTTCTTTATGGAGCGGAGCTGGATTGCTTTCTGAGCTTTTTCGATCGATCTGTCAAACGAGCCGGCAGGCTGAGGAGCAGTGGGGTCGCTTTTGGCGTCGATGGGATGAAGGGGAATGAGGCGCGAGAAATCATCCTCATAGCTGTCTTCCATCTGCTTGAGGGTCTGCTTGTAGTGCTCGTCGCCGTTGAAATAGATGTTATAGCGGGTGATAAACGCCTGATAGTTTCGGGTGGCGGCATTGTTTTTCTTCGGACTGCACGAAGTCACCGCCACCGCGATGAGGAGCGGCAGGGCTAAAGCAATGGCCTTTAAGAAGGAAATTATGCGGGAGTTTATCTGTGACATTATGTGTTAATAACGAGTTTTAAGCCCGATTATTACCTTGCAGACAAGATATGTCACAGCCATCACCAATACAATTATCGCCGAGCAGGGCACATCGATGACCGCTCCGAGCATGAGACCCGCCACGCTGCAGAGACAGGAGATTATCACCGACAGGCGCATGATGGAGCTGAACCTGTGGGAAAAGAGCTCGGCAATCATCTGGGGCATAGTGAACATCGAGATGAGAAGCATTATGCCCACAAGCCTGATGGTCAGCACTATGGCGAGCGCCACAAAGACCGTCATGGCGGTGGTGACAAACCTAACCGGCAAACCGGTCACGGCCGCAAAGTCGCGGTCGAAGGCACAGGCTATTATCACCTGGCGCATGGCGAGGAAAAATGCGAGCAATGCGAAGGTAAAGAGGCCGAACACCCACAGGTCGGCGCGGCTGACAGTGAGCAGGTTGCCAAACAGAAAACTATTGAGCTCAGGCACATAGCCGGGCGTGAGAAACACAAATATCACACCTATCGCCATGCCGAGCGACCACACTACGGCAATGGCCGAATCCTCCCTGACCTTGCGCGCCGACATCCACTCTACCCCTAAAGCCGAGGCGGTGGCAAACAGGGCCGCCATCAAGGTGGGGCTGATGCCGAGAAAGTAGCCGAGACCGAGGCCGCCGAAACAGGCGTGAGTGATGCCTCCCGAAATCGAAACGAGGCGGCGGGTGACGATATAGGTGCCTATCATTGCCGAGGCCACGCTGATGAGCAGAATGGCTATCAGGGCATTTATAAAGAAGTCGTAGCTGAAGAGGTTAATCATCGGCCTGTGACTCTTGGGTATCGAGGGGTTCTGCGGCGTCGACTATTCTGAAACCGGCATTGGTGAGGTCCTGCCAGAAGTCGGGATAGCTTTTTGAGACTACTTCGCTGTCTTTCACCACAATGCCGGGAATGTAGATGGCACACGGGGCGAAAGCCATAGCCATGCGGTGGTCATTATAGGTGTCAAACTGCGGCATTTCGATGATGGGGCGGCGCTGACCGTTCCAGGTCATCACGGTGTCGGGCTCGGTGGCCATAGGCGCGATGAAAGTCTCGGCTTCGACCACAACGCCAACTTTGGCCAGTTCGCGGCAAAGGGCTTCTATGCGGTCGGTTTCTTTGATTCTCAGCGAGTTGAGACCCGAGAGACTGAAAGGTATCCCGAGCATGGCGCAAGTCACCGCCACGGCCTGAACCAGATCGGGGATATCGCTCATGTCGCGGGTGAGACGGGGATTGCAGTCGGGTGAAGCCACGAGGTCGATTCCCCCCTCTTCGCCTTCCCACTCGGTGATAACCCCGAGCCCCTCGAAAATCTCAGCGAGAGCGCGATCGCCCTGCACCGAGTCGCGGCTCAATCCGTCGATAGTGAGCCAGCCTGAGGTAAGCGCCTCTATCTCATACCAATATGAAGCCGCGCTCCAGTCGCCTTCAACCTTGATGTCGGCAGGCTGATATTGCCCGTGGCCAACCTCTATCACAGCTCCCTCAGCCACCGGAGTGTATTGACACTCCACGCCATAGAGGGCCATGAGCCTCATGGTCATGTCGATATAGGGCTTTGAGATAGGCTGACCCTCGATGTTGATGGTAAGGCCGGAGGTCATGGTGGGCGCAATCATCAGCAGCGCAGAGATAAATTGAGAGCTTATCGTGCCGGGAATGGTGATATTGCCGCCGGTGAGCTTGCGGCCCTTGATTGTAAGCGGGGGAAATCCCTCCTTGCCCTCATAGGCTATTTCGGCGCCACACTGCCTCAAGGCGTCGACAAGCGGCGCTATGGGGCGTTCAAGCATCCGCTCGCTGCCGGTGAGAGTTACCTCGATGTCAGAGAGGGTTGCGCAATAGGCTGTGAGAAATCTCATTGCGGTGCCGGCTGCGCCAATGTCGATGCCGAGCCGGTCGCCGGCCGAGGCGTCGGAAATAGCCTGGAGCGCATTGACCAGCACATCGGTGTCATCACATTTTGCGGCATCGGTTATGGGGAGTGCGCCGGGAGTAAGACTGTTGATTATCAGCGCACGGTTGGATATGCTTTTTGACTGGGGAACGGTTACCCGGGCGGTGAGCAACTCTTCCGGTGGAAAAATTCTTAAATCCATGGCATAGAAATTGCCGCCGCAGAGATTGGAAAATCAGTTGCAGCGGGTGATGATAAAATCAAAAATCGACCTCATGGCATTGGCTGCCGGATGATCGCCAAACTCTCTGATCGTTTCGAGGCCGCGGGTATGGAGTTCTTCCATTGTCTGATAGGCATAGTCAATGCCTCCGGCGTCGATGGCAAACTGATAGAGCTCGGTTATCTGGCTATCGGTCAGGCAGTCGTTGTCAACGAGAGTCAGCATCTCCTTGCGTCGCTCGAGAAGTTCGGGCGACGTGATGCGGTCGCTGGTGAGGGCATAGATGAGAGGCAGGGTTATCTTGCCTTCGCGCAGGTCGTTGCCGGTGGGTTTGCCAATGGTTGACTGTTGGTCGGGATAGTAGTCGAAAATGTCGTCGCGAATCTGGAAACATAGGCCGAGCAGTTCGGCAAACTTGCGCATTGTCTCAAGGCGGCTGTCATCGACACCTACCGCAAAGCTGCCCATCTCGACACATGACACGAACAGTGAGGCTGTTTTGCGGCTAATCACCTGAAAATAGCCCTCCTCGGTGATATATCGGTTGCGGGCGTTATAGATCTGATCGAGCTCGCCGAGCGAAAGCAGCTGTCCGAGTTTGGCAAGAGCTTCGGTGATGCGGAGGTCGCCGGTTGAAAGGGCCTGACGCAGCGCCGACGAAACAAAAAAGTCGCCTACAAGCACCGCGATATGGTTGTCCCAGATAGAATTGATGGTGGGAGCGCCGCGCCGTTGCTTTGAGTCGTCAACCACATCGTCGTGAATGAGCGACGCGTTGTGGAGCATCTCAACGGCGGCTGCCGAGGCAATCACTTTGTCGTTATGTTCGCCCAGAAGTTTGGAGGTGAGAATCACCATTATGGGGCGGATGAGCTTGCCTTTTTTCTGAAGATAGTTTTCCACCACTCTGTTCATGAGAGCGTTGGAAGATGAAAGCGCACCCCTGATTGTCTGGTCAAGAGCTTTAAGTTCAGGGGCAATGAGATGCTTTATATCTTCAAGTGTAGTCATAATCGGCTGCAAAGTTACAAAAACTTGTCAAAGCGCCCAAATTGCGGCTTTAATTTTGAGTTGTTATCTGAATTTTAATCGCTGATGGGGAGTGCCGGAAAGGAGAGGGGAGCCTCGGTGCCGAGATTGAAGATGAGGTCTAACACGCTCAGCCGGTCAATGAAGCCGAGCGATTGTTGCCTCACCTGGGGGTAGACAATCGGGGGGAGCTGAGTCATGGCCTTCTCCAGCTCCTCGGGGCGAGTGAGCAGGAGGTCGCCCGACAGGTCTTCGCCGGGGGTGGAGATATATTCCACCTCGGTGTCAAGGCTGAGCAGGCGGCGCGCCATGCGGTCGAAGCCCTCGCTGAGCCGATGGAGCAATGTGGGTCCCGAGGGTCGGTTGGGGTCACTGAGCAGGGCGTTTATCTCGTCGGCGAGAAACTCATAAAAAGGTGTGCGGCCATAGGCCGAGGCAAGGGCTGTGCGGGCGATGTTCCACCATGAATTATGGTCGGAGACCGCTATTTCGCTCCATAATGAGCCGTGGCTATGCTCTGGCTTGACTATCGGCACGGTGATCTGCTGGCGCCCGTTAACGTCGGCAATCTCAAACCGGTGGAACGATTTGATGCGCTTGTTGAAGGGGAGTGCCGAGACGATTTTGGCATGTCCGTAGCGGGCCATCAGGAGATAATAGGCCGCGGGCGGACACAGCCATGCCGGCAACACGATTGTTGCCTCGGGATATTTGAGCAGGGGGGAGGGCATGAAGTCAGAAGCCGGTGTTGGCATTCTTGAATATTCTGTTCCAGCGTATTCCGCCGTTAAACAGATTTTTGTCTTTGTCGAAGGAGATGAGCACCTTCTCGGGTCGGCCGACTATGTGGTCTTCAGGCACGAGACCCCAATAGCGGGAGTCGAGCGAATTGTCGCGGTTGTCGCCCATCATGAAATAATAGTCCATCTCAAAGGTGTAGGTCTCGGCCGGCTTGCCGTCGATATACACCTTGTCGTCGCTGCCGAGATAGGCGTCGTGGTGACCCTCATAGTTGCGGATAGCGCGGTTATAGAAGTCCCAGGTGGTGGGGTTGAGGGGAATTGTGGCGCCCTTTTTGGGAATCCACACGGGGCCGTAGTCAGAGCGGGTCCACCCCTGTGAGCCGATCACGGGATAGAGATATTCGTTTTCAGGCGCGGGGTCGGGCACCACGGCGGCAATCATCGGATGAGATTTGAGGGCGCTGATCATCTTTTGGGTAAGAGGGGAGTGGTAGATGGGGGGCACGGTGCCGTCGGCGTTGACCTTAAATCCGAGACTCGGGAGCACCTCTGCTTCGTTGGGGCCAACGGGATAGGACATGAGGTCTTCCTTGGCTATGCCCAGTTCCTCGCGGAGAGCGTCGTTCATCACATTGCCGTTAAACTGAAAGAAGTAGTTAAACTGCACGTTTTCCGGCTGTTTCTGTGGCTTGGAGTTGATGTGGATGGTGCCGTTGACAATCGAAAGGGTGTCGCCGGGCAGGCCTACGGCACGTTTCACATAGTTTTCGCGGCGGTCAACGGGGCGGTAGATCAGCTCGCCGAAGGTCTCGGGGTTGCCGAGCACATTGTCGCGCCCGTAGTGGCGGGAGAGGGTGTAGTAGTCGGGATTCTGCACCTTGAGCGTCACCGAGTCGCCGGCCGGGAAATTAAACACCACAATGTCGCCATATTTAATAGAGGTGTAGCCGGGCAGGCGATGATATTTCAGCTGGGGCTTGTCGAGATAGCTCTTGGTGTTGATAATGGGGAGAGTGTTCTGAGCCAGGGGGAAATGGAGGGGAGTCTGAGGCACGCGAGGTCCGTAGGCCATTTTGTTGACCCATAGATAGTCGCCCACAAGGAGAGTCTTTTCGAGCGACGATGAGGGTATCTGATAGTTCTGGCCTACGAACGAGAATACGAAATAGACCAGTATCAGAGCGTAGACAATGGCGTCGACCCAACTCATCACGCTTCTCACCACCGGGTTTTTGCTCTTCTTCCACCAGGTGAAAGGTATGTAGCCGGTGATGTAGATGTCAAACAGCAATATCAGAAACAGTGCCACCCACCAGTTGTTGAGCCATGCCACCCACGCAAGGAAGATGGTGGCGACGATTGCAAACCTTATCCAACGGGTGGTTTTCACGGCTTTGATGCGTGAGCGGAAGTCGGTGGCTGCGGGAGCCTCCGGGGTGGTTTCGGCTTTAGTTTCGGTAGGTTGGGTGGGGAGGTTTTGTGACATTGTTGATTGGTGGGTTGTGATAAACCGGTGTTATTGATTGATAAGCGATTGCATGAATTGCTCCATGCTCAGCACGCCTTTTTTGCCTTTTACCCATTCGGCGGCCATTACTGCGCCGAGGGCAAAGCCTTCGCGCGATTTGGCGCTGTGGGTTATCGAGATCAGATCAACGGGCGATTCCCAGGTTATGGTGTGTATTCCGGGTACTTCCGCTCTGCGCTCGTGGCTCACTATCAGTGTGGTGTCGGGAGCGGGGACTTCTTCCGACCAGCTGTCAACGGCGGGCGAGTTGGCCACTATGTCGTTGGCGAGAGTTACTGCAGTGCCGCTCGGGTGGTCGAGTTTGTGGATGTGGTGGGTCTCGGTAAGATAGGGGCGATATTGGGGAAACGGAGCCATGAGCCGGCTAAGTTTCTTCGACAGCTCGAAAAATATGTTTACTCCGATCGAGAAGTTTGAGGTCCAGAAAAATGTGGCGTCATTGTCGGCCACCATTTTCTCCACCTCGGCAATCCGTTCGGTCCAGCCTGTCGAGCCTGACACCACAGGCACCCCTTTGGCAAACGCCTTGGCATAGTTGCCCACAGCCGAGGCGGGGGTGGTGAACTCGATGGCCACGTCGGCCGATTTGAACTTGTCGGAATCAAATTCCTCGGGGTTGTGGAGATCTACAATGCTGACGATTTCGTGACCTCGTGAAACGGCAATTTTTTCGATGGCCTTACCCATCTTGCCATATCCTATGAGTGCTATTTTCATGATTCTTAGTCGCGTGAGTTACCGAAGAAGCGGAGCAGGTAGAGGAACAGGTTGATAAAGTCGAGATAGAGCGACAGGGCGCCGATAGTGGCGAGTCGCGACACAGCCTCAGAGGGAGCCACGGCAGCCATCTGCTTGATTTTCTGAGTATCCCATGCGGTGAGGCCCACGAAGATCAGCACGCCGGCTCCTGAGATTATCCAGTCGAGGGTGGTGGAGTGCATGAAGATGTTAACCAACGATGCGATAATCAGGCCGATAAGAGCCA
>CAYLMR010000081.1:0-10695 GCA_964384885.1 uncultured Bacteroides sp. | reverse complement strand
GAAAAAGATTGCACAAAAGAAAGATTGCACAAAAGAGGGCGGAGATTTTGTTATGTCGCGAAGTTTGTTTACCTTTGCAACGTTTTTTGTCAACTAAACTTAAAAAGGCAAATGGGAAAATTCTCTGAGTTTAAAGTCCAGCTTAAAACTTTATCCGAGGGAACTCATGAATATGAGTATCACTTGGACAAGCAGTTTTTTGTAAATATGGAGAGCGCAGACATCCACGATGCCGATGTTGATGTAAAGCTCACCGTGCTTGCAAAGAATGGTGTTTATGAGATGACATTCAATGTCAACGGTACTATCACGCTGTTGTGTGACCGTTGTCTTGACGATCTGATCACTCCCGTTGATACTTCTTATCATGTGACGGTGAAATATGGTGACAGCTATCGCGATGAGGCGGATGATCTGCTGATTATTCCTGAGAGCGACAGCGGCCTCAATGTCTCTTATATAATATATGACACTGTGGCGCTCACCATTCCGATGAAGCATGTTCATCCTCTGGGTAAGTGTAACCGTGCGATGAGCGCCATGTTGCGCAAGCATCGTGCTCACGCTCCCGGCGATGAGGATGCCGAACTGGAAGATCAGCTTATTGACGAAATGGAAAACGGCATGGGCGATGATTCAGCCTCTGGCTCCGATCCGCGATGGGACGCTTTGCGCAACCTCGGCGACGGAGACTCAAATGCCTGATAAATAATAACAAAACAACAAAAACTACAATAACCTAAGAAATGGCACATCCTAAACGCAAACAATCGAAGACCCGCACAGCCAAGCGTAGAACTCATGACAAGGCTGTAGCTCCCACTTTGGCTCTTTGCCCCAATTGTGGCGCATGGCACATTTATCACACTGTGTGTGGAGAATGTGGCTACTATCGTGGCAAACAAGCCATCGTTATGGCTGATGCCGCTCTCTGATAATCGGTTCTGATTAGCAGAAGGGTGGCGATATGAGTCTGCCGGGCGCCATAATGGGGCGCTCAGCGGCGAGTGTCGCAACCATAACAATTTTCACTCCCGGGTGCTGAAGGCACTCTGAGGGTGAGCCTCAAAAATTTCCCCGCTCGGCGAGCCTCAGGCTCCGCCGCAGTGTCGGGGTTGGTTTGAATCCAAACCGCGCCGAGTCCTCCCTACCCCTTCTTATTGCGGGGCATAGAGAGGAGCTTGTGTGTATCTCGCCGCCATTGATTCTTTTGCCTTAGAAGCTAAAGGAGAAACGGAGAACCGAAGAGATAGACCGGCAACCGGCAGGGGAGGGGATAACCTATTTATAATTAAGGATAAAACGACAATTCCCTTAGCCTAATAGCCAATCAATATGCTCAATGCCAGAATTTCAGGCTTAGCCTCTTATCTTCCCGATGACCTTCTCGACAACGAGATGCTCTCGCAGATGGTAGATACAAACGATGAGTGGATCACTACCCGCGTGGGTATAAAGGTGCGCCACATTCTCCGCAAGGATGATGCCGGCTCGTCTTACATGGGTATCGAGGCCGTTAAGCGCCTGCTGGAGCAGACCGGCACAGCCCCTGAAGAAATTGACCTTCTTATCTGCGCCACCTCCAATCCCGATTATCGTTTCCCCTCGACAGCTTCCGTGATTATTCATGGCAGCAACCTCACCAAAGCATACGGCTATGACATTCAGGCTGCCTGTGCCGGATTTATCGTGGCTCTTCAGGATGCCACCGCCTATATCCGCTCGGGCATGTATAAGAAGATTGTGATTGTAACGGCCGAGAAGATGTCGTCGATGGTCAACTATGCCGACCGCACCACCTGCCCGCTGTTTGGCGACGGCGCCGCCGCAGTGCTTGTCGAGCCTACCGACCGCGCCACCGGCGTTGTCGACGCAGTGCTCCATGTCGACGGTGTGGGCCGCGACCATCTCATCATGAGAGCCGGCGGCTCGGTGCTTCCCTCTTCGCACGAAACTATTGATGCCGGCGACAACTACCTGTTCCAGGACGGTAAGTTTGTGTATAAGCACGCCGTTACCGACATGCTCAACAGCACCCTCGAAGTAGCTGCCCGCAATAACCTTACCATGGATTCGATCGACTGGCTCGTGCCCCATCAGGCCAATATGCGCATCATCGAGGCTGTGGCTTCTCGCGCCGGCATCGCTCCCGAAAAGGTGCTTGTCAACATCGAGCACACCGGCAACACATCGGCAGCCTCAATCCCCATCTGTCTTGACGAATACCGTTCACGCCTGAAACAGGGTGACAAGGTGATTCTCACCGCTTTCGGTGCCGGATTCACATGGGGAGCCCTCTATCTCATCTGGGATCTCTAAGGCGCCGTTGCTTACGGATAAATATGAAAAATTAGCAAAAATAGCATCTTTTCAGGTGCTATTTTTGTTTATATTCTGAAGGCGCGACCTCACAAGGCGTTTTCCGACCGCCGCGACGCCGCCGCCCGAAGAATAATTTTTAACATAACCAAATTCATATTTTAAGTATGTCTCAAGAACATAAAGCAGGATTTGTCAACATAGTAGGCAACCCCAATGTGGGTAAATCCACCCTCATGAACGATCTGGTGGGCGAAAGAGTAAGTATCATCACCTCCAAAGCCCAGACCACCCGCCATAGAATCATGGGCATAGTCAACAAGCCCGAATATCAGATAGTGTTCAGCGACACCCCCGGAGTGCTCAAACCTAAATATAAACTCCAGGAGTCGATGCTCAATTTCTCGGAAGGAGCCCTCACCGATGCCGATGTGCTCATTTATGTCACCGACGTAGTGGAGGACCCTCAGAAAAATGCCGACTACCTCGCCAAAGTAGCCCGCGAGACGGTGCCTGTGCTGCTCGTTATCAACAAAATCGACCTTCTCAAAAATCAGGACGAGCTGGTGACCATCGTCAACAGATGGAAAGAAACTCTCCCCAATGCCGAAATTTTCCCCACTTCGGCCAAGGAGCATTTCAATGTCGAAAACCTCATGAACCGCATTGTAGAGCTTCTTCCGGTCAATCCCCCTTATTTCGGCAAGGATGCCCTGACCGACAAGCCGGCAAGATTTTTCGTCACTGAAATAATCCGTGAGAAGATTCTTCTCAACTATGATAAGGAAGTGCCTTATTCGGTGGAGGTTATCGTTGAGAAATTTGAGGAGAAAGAAAATGCCATCCATATCATGGCAGTGATCTATGTGGAGCGCGACTCTCAGAAAGGCATCATAATCGGCAAGGGTGGCACACTCATCAAGAAAGTTGGCATCGAGGCCCGTAAGGATATCGAAACCTTCTTCGGCAAGAGCGTTTATCTCGAACTTTTCGTGAAGGTCGAGCCCAACTGGCGCAACCGCGAGAATAAGCTCCGCTCATTCGGATACCTTGAGTGAGCGTGATTTGAAAATCTTTTTGTAACTTTGTGGCTCGGGGAGTGTCTGCCTGCAGAACCGCCCCGTGCTATTATTTTTAATTTAAGAATCCTTTATCGGAAGCCGGCGAGGAAACTCTGAGCCGGAGACTTCCACTCAATATAAAATATGGGACAGATGATAGCAATTGTGGGGCGCCCCAATGTGGGCAAATCCACACTGTTTAACCGACTTACTCAATCACGCACGGCAATTGTGGACCCCACAGCCGGCACTACCCGCGACCGTCAGTATGGCCGCGTGGACTGGAATGGCAAAGAGTTTTCGATAGTTGATACCGGAGGCTGGGTTGTCAATTCGGAAGATGTGTTTGAGAGCGAAATCAACAAGCAGGTAGAGCTTGCCATCGAGCAGGCCGACGAAATACTCTTTGTGGTCGACGCCATGAACGGCGTGACCGACCTCGACGACCATGTGGCTGAAATTCTGCGCAAGAGCCGCAAGCCGGTGCTTCTCGTGGCCAACAAGGTCGACAGCAACGATTGGCTTTATAACGTGGCCGAATTCTATAAGTTAGGCCTCGGCGACCCGTATCCCATCTCGGCAGTCAACGGCTCCGGCACAGGCGACTTGCTCGACGCAGTGGTTGAGAAACTTCCCGAAGCTGACCCCGACCAGACCCTCGACGAGATACCTAAATTTGCCATCGTAGGCCGACCCAATGCCGGTAAATCGTCGATAGTCAACGCCTTTATCGGCGAAGACCGTCATATCGTGACCGACATCGCCGGCACCACCCGCGACAGCATCTACACCCGCTACAACAAATTCGGCTTTGACTTCTATCTCGTCGACACCGCCGGCATCAGAAAGAAAACCAAGGTCAACGAGGATATCGAATACTACAGCGTGATCAGAAGTATCCGCGCCATCGAGTCGAGCGACGTGTGCATACTCATGATCGACGCCACCCGAGGCATTGAGGCTCAGGATGTAAACATCTTCTCGCTCATTCAGAAAAACAAAAAGGGACTCGTGGTGTGTGTCAACAAATGGGACCTCGTTGAGGATAAATCCGTTGCAGCCATCCGCCATTTCGAGGAGGCTATCCGCGCCCGTTTCGCTCCCTTCACCGACTTCCCCATCATCTTCGGCTCGGCGCTCACCAAGCAGCGCATCTTCAAGGTGCTCGAAACCGCCGTCGACGTTTATCACAACCGCCGCCGCATCATCCCCACCTCTCAGCTCAACAAGGTGATGCTCGAGGTGATAGGAGCCTATCCCCCCCCCTCCAACAAGGGCAAGTTTGTGAAAATCAAATATGTCACAATGCTCAAAGACGCCCGTATCCCGACATTTATATTCTTCTGCAACCTGCCTCAGTGGGTCAAGGAGCCCTACCGCCGTTATCTCGAAAATCAGATACGCAGCCATTGGGATTTCAAGGGCACACCTATCAACATCTATATGCGTGACAAATAATTATGGAAAGACTCAAGATAAAGGTCATAAACCGCAGCAACAATCCGCTGCCCGAATATGAAACCCCCTCGGCAGCCGGAATGGATGTCAGGGCACGTCTCAGCGAGCCGGTTGTATTGAAGCCCCTTCAGCGCGCGCTCATCCCCACCGGTCTGTTTATCGAGCTGCCCCATGGCTATGAGTGCCAGATGCGTCCCCGCTCCGGTCTCGCGCTCCGCTCGGGAATCTCATTGGTCAACACTCCCGGCACCGTCGACAGCGATTATCGCGGCGAGATAGGAGCAATCGTGATCAATCTCTCCGACACCGATTTCACTATCAACGACGGCGACCGCATCTGTCAGATGGTCATCACCTCCTATACCCGCGCCGAGTGGGAGCCGGTGGAGCGTCTCGACAAGACGGTGAGAGGCGACGGCGCCTTCGGCCACACCGGTATTGATTGAATGACTTTAAATTCCTGTAACCCTTTTAGATAGCAATGCGTCGGCTGTTTCAACTCATTCTACTCGCGGCATGTGTCACGGCATTTTTTGCTCCGGCAGGTGCCGTGAAAAAACATTCCGTGGCCAACGGCGACGCCCGCAAAGCCGACCTTCTCTTTCTCGAGGCGCTCAAGCTGCAGATGGAGGAGAAATATGACGCCACAACCGAACTGCTGGCGCGGGCTCATGAGCTCAACCCCGACGATAAATATGTCGGGTCGGAATATGGTTTCATGCTCATAAGGCTCGGGGGTAACGATACCACCGTGACCAACCGAGGCTATAAGCTCATGAAGGAGTATGCCGCTACCGAAGATGGCAGCGATTATTACAACCGTGCCCGTCTGGCTCAGGTGGCAGCCCTCCTGGGCAAGAATGAGGAGAATCTCAGCCTCATGCGTCAGCTCTATCTCGACTATCCCGAGCGACCCGAAGTGGCCGGCGCCTTTGCCGACCGGCTCATGTCGTCGGGCAATCCCGATTTAGCTGCCGAGGCGCTTGAGGTATATGATACCCTTGAGGTCAGGGAGGGCGGGCTCACTCTGCCGGTGCTACTCAACCGCATAAGGGTCTATGCCACAACCAACGACAGCGCCGCCGTGGTGTCAGAACTGCGCCGCGGCCTGAAAATGCTTCCCCCCTCGGCCGAGGTATGTCTGTTTGCCGGTCAGGTGTTTGAGCAATATCTCAGCCCCGACTCCTCGTTTGCCTACTATGACCGCGCTGTGGAGCTCGACCCCAACGCTGCCGGCATAGCCTACTACTACCGCGCCAATCTGTTGCTCAACAAGGGCGACTCGATAGGCTACGACCGTGAGATTTTCAAGGCTCTCAATCAGCCCGATCTCGACATCAACATCAAGCTCGAGCTGCTCCAGAGCTATGTGGGCAATCTCTACACCGACCCTCAGCAGAAGCCCCGCATCCTGGCATTGTTTGAAAATATTGTTGAGCGTCACCCTCATGAGGCTGAGGTTCACGGCTTTTATGCCGACTATCTTTCGATGATAGGCGATTATGACAAGGCCGCCCGCCAGACAGTGCTGGCTCTCGACCTCAACCCCGACGACAACCGCCGCTGGAGGTTGCTCACCTCTCTTTACATGCAGCTTAAGGATTATGACGAGGCTGTGAAAGTCGCTAAAAAGGGCATGCATTATTTCCCTGACGACGATGACCTCGTGTTGCTCTGCTCAACCGCCTATAGCTTTGACGGTCATACCCAAAGGGCGCTCGACCTGCTGCGTCCGCTGGTTGACAAGTCGACCGGTGACCCCGAGCGTCAGTCGGAAATCTTCACCACCATGGGCGACATATTCTATAAAGGTGAGCAAAACGACAGCGCCTTTGTTTATTACGGTTATGCCATAGGGGTTGACCCCGAAAACATGCTTGCCCTCAACAATTGCGCCTATCATCTTGCCTGTCAGGGCCGTGAGCTTCCCCAGGCTCTTGAGATGATCGAAAAGGTTGTAAAGGCCAAGCCCGACGACGCCACTTCGCTCGACACCTATGCGTGGGTGCTCTTCAAGATGCGCGACTATGACCGCGCCCGCGAGATTATCGACAAGACTATCGACAACTCCGAAGAACCCTCCTCCGAGGTGCTCCAACATGCCGGCGACATCTACTTTATGTGTCAGCTCCACGACGAGGCTGTAGAGTTCTGGAAAGAGGCGCTCGAACTCGATCCCGACAATGAGTTGCTTCAGCGCAAGGTCAACCATAAAACATATTTCCCGCAATGAAATCATTTAAGAAACTATATTTCACCACTTTTCTCATCCTTTCGGTGGTTATGGGCCTTCTCATGCTCCCGACAGGATGTAAGTCTAATAAGGCAGCCGTCGGAATCTCAACCCCGGTCAAGGGAAATTTTGATGGAATAGTGGAGCGAAACCCCTCGTGGGTGGCTCTGCAGCTTCCGTTCACCCTCCGCCTGTCGGGCTCGCAGAATCTGTCGGTTGGCGGCGTGGCCACTTTCCAGAGAGACCGGTCGGTCAATCTATCCATGCGCTTCATGGGCATCGAGGTGGCTGTGGCCGACATCTCCGACACTGCTATTGTGGTGTGTGACAAATACAACAAGCGCTATCTCGACGTTGACCTCGCCTCGTTGATAGGCCAACTGCCGCTCAACATCTCCAACCTTGAGGACCTCTTGCTCGGGCGAGTATTTCTGCCCGGCTCGGGAACATTAACCGCCTCCGACAGCCGCAGCTTTGAGATTTCTAAGGGCGCTCCGATGACGCTCAGACCTAAGGTAGACCTCAACTCGGGCGAAATTGCCTTTAATATCTCTCCCGAAATCATGACGCCTGAGTCGCTCGACATCACCGTCTCAGGCAAAGAGGTGGCCCGGATAGCCTATTCAGACTACACCGACGCGCCCCCCTTGACCAAAGGCATGATGGCGTCGCGGGTAGCTGTGCCGCTCTCGCTCAAAGGCAAGCCGCTCAACGTGTCGGTGGAGTGGAATTTTGCCAAAGCTAAATGGAACGACGAAGTCAAGGCAAAGACCTTCTCAATTCCCTCCTCCTACACCCGCATGGATCTCCAGTCGCTCCTCAAAGCTGCTGAAGCTCTAAAATAGACAGCCTAACCTCTCCTTATCACATTTTTAAATGGGTCGCATTTCCAAATTTCTGATTATCATGGTTTCACTTGCAGCTTTAGCTGTGAGCGGCATTGCGTCGCCCCGCAAGACGAAGACTTCGGGCAAGACCATCGAGCAGGTGAAACGCGAACAGAAAGACCTTAAGAAAAATCTCAGCGAGGGTAAACGACAGATTACCCTCAACCTTCAGGAGACAGAGCGGTCGCTCAACAAACTCAACACCCTCAGCGCCGAGATGACCACGCTCAAAACCGACATCAACCGCATGGTCGGCTCGGTTGACTCGCTCAGCAAGTCGATAGCGGCCAAAAACGATTCGGTCAAGGCTCTCGACAGCCATATAGAGCGACTGAGGGCGAGCTATATAGAGGCGCTTCGCTCGCAGCAGCGCGCCGGATTGAGAATCTCGCCCACCATGCTGATATTTTCGTCGGGCTCGCTCAAGCAGGCCTATGCCCGCTCGCGCTATATCCGCTCGTTTGCCAAATGGCGCAACCGCCGCAGCGACGAGATGAGTCAGCTCCGAGAGCAGGTGGCCCGTCAGCGCGATGAGCTCTCGGCTTCGCGCATGTTGCTTTCCAAGCAGGTGTCTCAGCTTCAGTCGGCCCATGCCCAACTTGCCCGTCAGCAGGAAGATACCGACCGGCTCGTGGCCCAGCTCAAAAAAGAGGGCGAGGGACTTAAGAAACTTCAGGCCGAGCGACAGCAGCGCGCGGCGGCTCTCGACCGTGAGCTCGACCGCCTCATAGCGCTTGAACAGGAGCGCATAGAGCGTGAGCGCCGCGAAGCTCAGGCCCGCGCCGAAGCCGAGGCCCGGAAGAAAAAGGAGGCTCAGCCTGCCAAAAAGGAGAATGCTGATCAGTCTTCAAAGGCTGAGCCACAGCCCTACAAATCGGCTTCTCAACCCGCCAAGCCTGCCGCCCCCGCACCCAAGCCCGGTGGCACTGCCGACGAAACCCGCAAGCTCAACGGCTCGTTTGAGGCCAACAAGGGTAGGCTGCTCTTCCCGGTGGCCGGTAAATACACAATCGTGAGAGGCTTCGGCCGCCAGAAACATCCCGAGCTGCAATATGTCGAGACCGACAATGCCGGCATAGACATCGAAGTGGCTCAGGGCTCGGATGCCCGCGCGGTGTTTAACGGCGAGGTCAGCGCGGTGTTTAAGCTCCCCGGCTACGGCACCATCGTCATGCTCCGTCATGGCGACTATATCTCGCTCTATGCCAACCTCGCCCAAATCTATGTGGCCAAGGGCGACAAGGTGGAGACCGGCCGCAAGCTCGGGCGCATATTCAGCGACCCCGACGACAATGGCCGCACGATACTTCACTTCGAGCTGAGGCGCGAGCGCTCCAAACTCAACCCACTCCAGTGGGTTAAATAGCTCATGAGGGTGGCGATGGAAGGTAACGGCAGGCAGGGGGCAACCTCCAAGGTGCTTAAGGCCATGAGCCTGTTTTCGGGCACACAGATGCTGCAGATTGTGTGCGGCATGGTGAGAAATAAGTTTGTGTCGGTGCTCGCCGGTCAGGCCGGGGTGGGATTGCTGGCCATCTATTCAACCGTTGTCGAGATGATGGGCGCGCTGGTAACCAACGGCATACGCACCTCGGCGGTGAGGGAATTCGCCTCGCGCCACAATCATCTCCGCGCCATGGCCCTCACTGACCGGGCTTCGCTTGCCACAGGCCTCCTGCTCACTCTGCTGATGATAGTGCTTTCGCCTCTGCTGAGCTACATCACCTTCCACACCTTTGCCCAATGGTTGCCCTTTGTGGTGCTCTCGCCGGTGCTGCTTTTCACATCCTATACTGTTTCCTCCCAGGCAATTTTTCAGGGCACGGGGCGGCTGAAGCTGCTTGCCGGCGGCCTGATGTGGAGCACCTCCCTGGGTCTCGCCGTCTCCTTGCCGCTTCTCTTTTTCCTGCGCCTCGACTCGATAGAATGGCTCGTGGTGAGCTATGCTCTCGTGGGCGCTGGAGTGTTTGCCGTGGTCAGGGTGAGGGGCGGCGTGAGCGTAGTGACCTCCGCCCCCGAAACCTCCACCGCCTCCTTCGGTCAGCTGCTTTCAGGCAGCGGCACAATGTTTCGCCTCGGCGGATATCTCGCCGCTTCGTCGATGATGGTGTGGGTGGCCGGCTACCTCTTCATGAGCTGGCTCAACACCTATGCGGGAAGCGATGAGGTGGGCATCTACCAGTGCGGCTACACCCTGACAGTCAAATATCTCGGCCTGGTCTTCACCGCCATCTCGATGGAGTTTTATCCCCGCCTCAGCAGTGTGGGGGAGTCGACCCTGCGCACAAGGGTGTATATGCGCCATGAGCTCTCGTTGGTGCTCAAAATCAGCTTTCCGATCGCGGTGCTATTTGCCTGCTGCGCGCCGGCGGTGATTAGGATTCTCTACAACTCCGACTTCCTCGGGGCGTTGCCCTTTCTGCTTGCCGCCGTGCCCGCCACCATGCTCCGCGCCGTGGGCTGGTGTCTCGGCATCGTGATTCTCACTCGCGGCGATGGCCGGATATATATGATAACCGAAGGCATCAGCGCCGCCGTTATGCTCATCGGCAGTATCGCGGGCTATATCTATGCCGGGGTGCTTGGTCTCGGCCTCGCCTATATGCTTCAATATCTGATCTATACCCCGATGGTATGGTATATCTGCCGCCGCCGTTACCACATCTCCCCCTCCCGCCGCCAGCTCCTCATGACCGCCGCCTCCTTCCTCCTCCTCACCGCCTTCAGCATATATCTG
>CAYLMR010000080.1:0-10813 GCA_964384885.1 uncultured Bacteroides sp. | reverse complement strand
TTAACAATTAAAATCGGGGATTTTAACGATTAAATTACGCTGCAAAGGTAAAAGCTCCGTATCTCGTCGATGGTCAGGAACTCGCGCTTGCTCTCCGGCTTCTTTATCTTTTCTGTGGTCTCAAGCCGATTCCACGGATTTTTGTCTATGAGTCCCTCACGCACAGCTTCGTTGAGCATTGTGCGGAAAGTCTGGCAATAGGTGTCTGCGGTTCTTGCACTGACGGGATTTCCTGTCCGGCGGTGCCTGTATGTGTTGCGGAACCAGTCTATCATGTCAAGGCAGAACTGTCTGTCAATATCCGATAGACGGACATCGGGACGGAACATGTGCAAGGCTCTCTTCACATTGCTTATGCTGCCGAGGTCTCTTGCACCTCGTTTCTCGTGATTGTCATAACAGGTCTGGAGCCAGTCCGAAAGAAGCATTCCGGCACCGGAGTTTGCCAATTCCGCCTCGGCTTTCGCATTGAATAGGGCTTCGGTTCGCAATAATAAAACATCCTCCGCCTTTCGGAGTGTGCGTGCGTTCTGACGCTTCGCAGTAGAAGAGGTTTCGGGCAGAAGGTATAGTTGCAGGAATTCATACTCGTGTCTGCCATCCACACTACGGTCAAGGAACAGGGACACACGACCGTCAGCCAGCTTGCGGCGACGCAACTTGAACGGGGATTTTTCCACCAAAGATTTCCTTTTTCTTCCCATTGTCCTTCAGATGTTTATATTCATCTGCAAAGGTACAAAATTATTCGCCAATAAGTATCGTTTTAGGTAACAAAAATAACGAATAATAGTGATGTTTAAGGAACGTATCGGAAATCATCGTCCTTGCCTATATATCAAATAATCAGTGTATTTATGGATAATATCCAATTTTGTTTTCCCTTCTTTTGCCTACATTGGCTAATGTGGCCATCACCTTGGCTCATCAGTGCGACCGGATGCTGACAGGGTTGCTGGAGTATCAGAAGAAGCAGTTTTTGGAGAATGGGGGAGTGAAGGAGCAGATGACAAGGGCGAGGAGAGCTCAGAGATCTCAGAGTTCTCAGAGCACTCAGAGCACTCTGAGGGGTGAGAGCCCTGTGTGCCCGCTGTGCGGGAAGCCGATGGTGAGGAGGGAGCAGAAGAGAGGCGACCGGGCAGGGAGCGAGTTCTGGGGGTGTAGCGACTATCCCCGCTGCCGGGGGAGCCGGACTATTGCTCAGAGATCTCAGAGCGCTCAGAGTTCTCAGAGATCTCTGAAGGAGTAGGGGGAGATGCAGCAACGCCGGCTATCGGGGGATGGCCGGCGTTGCGCGCGTAGAAGTAGAAGTTGTAAGGGGGGAGGCTTATTTGAGGCCGTTGACGATGGTTTCGGTGTCGCGGGCAATCATAAGCTCTTCGTCGGTGGGGATAACCACGACTTTCACCTTAGAGCCGGGAGTTGAGATGAGGGTCTCGGTGCCACGGGTCACTGCGTTGACATCCTGATCGAGCTCCACGCCCATGAATTTGAGGGGAGCGCAGACGTTGGCGCGGAGGCCGGTCTGGTTTTCGCCTACGCCGCCGGTGAATACGATTACGTCAACACCACCCATCTCGGCAGCATAAGCGCCGATATATTTGATGATGCGCTGCTCATACATTTCGAGGGCGAGGTGAGCGCGCTCGCTGCCGGCATTGTCGGCGGCTTCGATTTCGCGCATGTCGGATGAGATTTCGGTCACGCCGAGCACACCGCTCTCCTTGTTGATGATTTTCTGGAGGTCGTTGCCCGAGAGGTTGTGTTTGTTGATGAGGTAGGTGAGCACACCGGGGTCGACGTCGCCCACGCGGGTGCCCATCATGAGGCCTTCGGTGGGGGTGAGACCCATCGAGGTGTCAACGCTCTTGCCGTTGAGCACAGCGGTGATAGAGCCGCCGTTGCCCACATGGCAGGTGATCATCTTACAGTCGGTGGGGTCGATTTTGAGGAATTCGGCGGCTCTCATCGACACATAGCGGTGGGAGGTGCCGTGGAAACCGTAGCGACGCACACCGTCTTCGGTATAGAAGCGGTAGGGGAGGGCATACATGTAGCTCTTGGCGGGCATGGTCTGGTGGAAGGCGGTGTCAAACACGCCTACCTGAGGCACTTCGGGCATGAGCGACGAGATGGCCTCGATGCCGGTGATGTTGGCGGGATTGTGGAGCGGGGCGAGATCGTAGCAGTCCTTTACCTGCTGGATCACTTCGTCGGTGATGAGCACGCTCTTGTTGAACTTCTCGGCACCATGCACCACGCGGTGGCCAACGGCGTCGATTTCGTCGAAGCTCTTTATGCAACCCTCCTTGGGGTCGGTGAGCTGGGCGAGGATGGCTTTGATGGCGCCTTTGTGGTCGGTGAGGCCGAGGTCAACGATTTCCTTCGAGCCGTCGGGGCGTTTGAATTTGAGGAATCCGTCGGGGAGGCCGATTTTCTCCACGCCGCCTTCGGCGAGGGTGGTGTCGGCGGTGGTGTCGATGAGTTTATATTTCACAGAGCTGCTGCCGCAGTTGAGCACAAGAATTTTCATGATCGGTTATAAGGGTATTACGGGTTGGAGAAATGAAGGAGCAGACAATCAGAGACCTTTGAGGCCGATAGCCTGGTTGGCTGTCATGATGATGGTTTTGTAGATATCCTCGGGGAAGGCGCCGCGGCTGAGGTCGTTGACGGGAGCTGCGAGACCCTGAAGCACGGGACCTACTGCCTCTACGCCGCCGAGACGCTGCACGAGCTTATAGGCGATGTTGCCCACTTCGAGCGAGGGGAAGATGAGCACGTTGGCGCGACCGCTGAGCTTCGAGTCGGGAGCTTTGGCGGCTGCCACGCCGGGCACGAGGGCTGCGTCGGCCTGAAGCTCGCCGTCGAGAATGAGGTCGGGATCCATTTCGTGAGCTATGCGTGTGGCCTCGACAACCTTGTCGACGAGTTCATGCTTGGCGCTGCCTTTGGTCGAGAAGCTGAGCATGGCCACTCTGGGGGTGATGCCGGCGATGTCGCGGGCGGTCTGACCGGCTGCCACGGCAATCTGGGCGAGCTCGGGAGCGGTGGGGTTGGGCACAACGGCACAGTCGGCGAAAATCAGGATGCCGTCGGTGCCGAAGGGAGAGTTTTCGGGGAGAAGCATGAGGAAAGCACCCGACACCACGCTGATGCCCGGCTGGGTCTTGATGATCTGAAAAGCGGCGCGGAGCACATTGCCGGTGGTGTTCATGGCTCCGGCAACCTGACCGTCGGCGTCGCCGGCCTTAACCATGAGGCAGCCGAGATAGAGGGGGTTGGCGGTGGTGAGACGGGCTTCTTCCATAGAGATGCCTTTGCTCTTGCGCAGGTCATAGTAGAGGGGAGCGTAGCGGTCGATCACCTCGGGGTCGGCGGGATTGACGATTTTGGCTCTCCAGATGTTGTCGAGCTTGAGTTCCTTGGCCATGGCATTGATCTCTGCGGGGTCGCCGATGAGGATTACATGGGCGAGCTCGCCGGCGATAATGCGGTCGGCAGCGGTGAGGGTGCGGGGTTCCGTTCCTTCGGGAAGCACGATTCTCTGAGGATGAAGTTTGGCCTTGGCCGTAAGCTTTTCAAAAAGTTGCATAGCTGAGTATCTTGTTTTAAGGTTATGATCGGCATTATCAGCACCCCCGGGGAGGGGGGCTGATGAAATGCAAAGTTACACTTTTATAGGGAAAGGGCAACAGATTTGGGTGGAAAAAGTTATTTTTCGAGACCGGCGCGTATCTTGGCCAGAAGCGACTGGAGATCATATACCACGTCGGGCTTGGCGAGGGCTACATTGTGGCGCTCCGACGAGTCGGTCTTCATGTCATAGAGCTGAGGCAGAGGGGAGTTGCCGGTCTCGACTTTCGGGCCCCAGGTAATCATGGCCGAGCCAAACGAGGGGTCGATATATTTCCAGCGGGGAGTGCGGAGCGAGAGCACATGCTCTGAGGAGTATTCGAGCAGCCAGGGGCGTCCCTCAGTGGTCCGGGCGGTGAGGATGGCCGAGGCGTCGTGGGAGTCGGGGGCGCTGCCTTTGGGCATCTTGGCGTCGGAGAGCGAGGCGAGCGACGACAGGAAGTCAACCTGCGAGAAGAGGGCGGGAGAGGTCTGACCCTCTTCGATATGGCCGGGCCACGACACGATGAGGGGCACTGTGGTGCCGCCCTCGAAGGAGCTGTATTTACCGCCTCTCAGGCCGCCTGTGGGGCTGTGACCGTTGAGCAGTTCCTCGGCCTGGTCGTCATAACCGTCGTCGACCACGGGGCCGTTGTCGGAGGTGAGGATAATCATGGTGTTGTCGGCGATGCCGAGCGAGTCGAGGGTGGCGAGAAGCTTGCCTACGGTCCAGTCGAACTGAGCTATCGCGTCACCTCTGACGCCCATTGTGGATTTGCCTCTGAAACGCTCGTGGGGGAAGCGGGGCACATGCACATCGTTGGTGGCGAAATACATGAAGAAGGGCTTGTCGGCATTCTGCTCCATAAATTCTATGGCGTGGGCGGTGATGGAGTCGGCAATGTTTTCGTCTTTCCAGAGGGCTGTGCCGCCGCCTTTCATATAGCCGATGCGCGAAATGCCGTTGACAATCGACATGTCATGGCCGTGGCTGGGGCGCTGATTGTAGAGCAGCTCGGGATTTTCGCGGCCTGTGGGCTCGCCGGGGAAGTTGGCCTTATAGCTCACCTCGATGGGGGCGGAGGGGTCGTAGTTGGCCACCATGCCATCTTCGATAAACACACAGGGCACCCTGTCGGCGGTGGCTGCCATGATATATGAGCGGTCGAAGCCTATGTCGGCCAGACCTACGGGGAGGGGTGAGTTCCAGTCCTGGGTGCCGGTCTGGTCGCCGAGGCCGAGGTGCCACTTGCCGAAGGCGCCGGTGGTGTAGCCCTGCGAGCGGAACATGTCGGCCATGGTGTATTGTTCGGGGCGGATAATCATGCCAGCATTGCCGGCGGCCACGTCGGTGCCTTTCTTGCGCCAGGGATATTCGCCGGTGAGGATGGCATAGCGCGAGGGGGTTGAGGTAGCGGCTACGGCATGGCAGTCGGTAAATCTCACACCACGTGCGGCGAGGCGGTCAACTTCGGGAGTCTCGACATTGATGGCTCCGTAGCAACCGAGGTCGCCATAGCCGAGGTCGTCGGCGAGAATCATTATCACATTGGGTTTGCGGGGAGCGGGAGGTTCGGGAGTGGTGGGGGGAACGGCCGTGATGCTGAGGGTGTCGGCCAGCATGGCGGCGGTGAGTAATGTTAACATAGGTCAGAAGGGGATGATTGGTTTGATAAGAAAGAATCAGGAGGCAGTCACCGTGGGTGAATGACTCCTGACTCAATTATGAACGGAAATAGGGATTAGCGTTTGGGAGCTTCCCAGCCGAGGGCGCTGGCGCCGAGCACTGCAGCGTCGGCTTCCTTGAGCTCACTGAGCAGCACTTTAACCTTGCCTTTCCAGATGCTGAGCATGTTTTTCTCCATCGATTCCACGAGGGGCTTGAGGAGCAGGTCGCCCGACTTGGCGAGGCCGCCGAAGAGAATAAATGCCTCGGGAGCCGAGAAGGCGGTGAAGTCGGCGAGGGCTTCGCCGAGGATAGTGCCTGTGAAGTCAAACACATCTTTGGCAATCTTGTCGCCATTCATGGCTGCGTCATACACATCCTTCGAGGTGATTTCGTCGATGGGAATACGGCGGAGCAGGGAGTCCTCGTTGGGACGGGCCTCGAGAAACTCGCGGGCTGTGCGGGCCACGCCGGTGGCCGAGCAGTAGGTTTCGAGACAGCCTGTGCGACCGCAACCGCACTGACGGCCGTTGTGGCGCTTCACGATCACATGACCGAGCTCTCCGGCAAAACCGTCGGCGCCATACACCACCTGACCGTTGATCACGATGCCCGAGCCTACGCCGGTGCCGAGGGTGATCATGATGAAATCCTTGAGACCGCGGGCGGCGCCATAGGTCATTTCGCCGATAGCGGCGGCGTTGGCGTCGTTGGTGATGGCCACGGGCACACCGAATTTATCTTCAAGCAGCTGCTGGAGGGGCACGGGAGTGGGCCAGGGAAGGTTAACGCCGTCTTCGATCATGCCGGTATAGTAGTTGGCGTTGGGGGCGCCGATACCTATGCCGAGAATCTTATCTTTGGCGTCAACGCTGTTGATGAGGCGGGTCACACCATCATAAAGCTCGTCGATATAGTCGTTGATGTTGCTGTGTTTGCGGGTTTTGATTGAGTCGGAGGTAAGCACCACACCGCGGGCATCAACGATGCCGAACACTGTGTTTGTGCCGCCCATGTCTATGCCGATCACATAGGGCTTGAGTTCGTTCATGATATTATTATTGGTAAGTTGGTTTTAATGATTCGGGTTATGATTGGCAAAGTTAATCAAAATATTGCCAAAAGCAATTTTTCAGACCAAAACTTTTGAGCAGATCAGTTGAGAGAGATTTCGTCGACCATCACGAAAGCGGGGCGACCGGCACCACCATGCCACTCGGGAAGGGCGGCGAGGGGCTTGACGGTAACTTTGACCGCGTTGGCCTTGACGGGCGAGAATTTGAGGGTGTGGGTTGAGATTTTCTGCACATGCTCGGCGGGCTGCTCGGGGGTGAGGGTAGCCACTGTCTGCCACTTGTTGTCGGCGCCGAGAGCCTCTACCTCAATGGTTTCGGCATCCATAACCCAGTCGCCGGTCACCACACAGGTGCGGAGGCTCACCTCGGTGAGTTCCTCGGTTTCGGGGAGGGTGATGGTGGCGACCATGGGCACGGAGATGAAGCCGAGCCAAGCGCCGTCGTTATACTGACGCGAGCCGTAGCGCGAGTCGGTGAGGGTTGAGGGGCCGTGGCCTGCGAAGCGGGGATGAGTGGGATATTTGAGCTCGACGGGGAGGAAAGTCGATTTGGTCACTGTCATCGAGTCGGTATAGTCGTTGCGGCCGTCGATGCCGGTGGTGGCATAGATCACGGCGGAGCGGTCGATGGTCACGGGGCCTTCATAGGGCTTGTATTCGCCATCCTTGCCGGTGGTGGAATATTTGAGGGGCACATTGTCGGGGGTGAAGAGGGTGAGGGTCACCTTGCGGGCGGCAGAGTCGGTAGAGAGGGTGCCGTCAACGCCCCACACATGCTTGGCATAGTTGTAGTTGTTGTTGCGGTAGTGGGCCGAGAGGCGGTCAACGCGGGTGAGGAAGTCATTATAGGTGGCGTTGTCGGTCTTGCCCCAGCCGGTTTCGGCGAGAGCGGCCATGCGGGGCAGCTCCATATATTCCACCTGCGAATAGGTGGGGATATACTCGGTCCAGAGGTTGGCCTGCACGCCTACGATTTTCTTCTCTTCGGCGGGGGTGAGACCCTTGGGCACGGGATAGTATTCATATACCTTTCTTACGGGCAGGTAGCCGCCGATAGCCATAGGCTCGTTTTCAACATCGGCGCTCTGATAGTAGTCGAAATACATGTGTGAGGTGGGACTCATCACTACCTGGTGACCCTTGCGGGCAGCTTCAACGCCGGCGTTCTCACCGGTCCAGGCATGGATGGTGGCGGTGGTGTCGACGCCACCTTCGAGAATTTCGTTCCAGCCGATGGTGTGGCGGCCGTGGCTGCGTATCACACTGTCGGCAAACATGATGACATGGCTCTGGAGGCGCATTTCAGCCGAGGCGTGGTCGTCGGACTTGAGACCCAGCTCGGTGATTTTTGCCTGACACTTCTCGCAGTTTTCCCAGCGCACCTTGGGGCACTCGTCGCCACCAACATGAATGTAGGGCGATTCGGGGAACATCTCCATGAGCTTGGTGAGTATCTCGTCGATAAACTCATAGGTCTTGGGGTTGCCGGCGCAGAGCACATCGTCGCTCACACCCCACATGCTCCACACCTCGTAGGGGCCGCCGGTGCAGCCCAGCTCGGGATAGGTGGAGAGGGCGGCGAGCATGTGGCCGGGGAGGTCGACTTCGGGCACGATTTCAATGCCGAGCTTTTTGGCGTGTTCTCTCACGCGCACGATATCCTCGGCGGTGTAGCTGCCGGAGTAGGGCTGACCGTCATATTCGCCGGAGTTGTGGCCGATGACGGTCTCCTTGCGGTAGGCACCCTTTTCGATGAGCTCGGGGCGGCCTTCGATGGGAAGTCTCCAGCCCTGGTCGTCGGTGAGATGCCAGTGAAAGCGGTTGAGGTTGTGGAGAGCCATCATGTCGAGGAATTTTATCACCGAGTCGGCGGGGAAGAAATGGCGGCTTACATCGAACATGGCGCCGCGGTGGCCGAACTCGGGTTGGTCGGTGATGGTGACGGCGGCAAACTCAACATTGCCCGACTTGACGGGGGCGATGGATTTTCTGAGAGTCTGCACTCCGCGCAGGGTTGCTTCGGGGGTCACGCCGTCAATCACGATCTGTGAGGGGGTGACGGTGATGGTATAGGCTTCAGAGGCGGGGTCGTTGTGGGCAAATTCGCCGTTGGAGGTCTTGAGCACAATGGCCGAAGCGGCATTGTCGGCCGAGTCGCTAATCTTGGTCTTGATGCCGGTGGCCTGGCTGATGTAGCCGCTCAGGAGGTCGGCGGCATCGTTGAGACTCTCGTCCTGGGCCACGATAACGGTTGAGCCGCTCAATACAAACGGAGCTTCATTGCTCTGATACTCAATAGACTTAGGCAGCGGCACGACATTATAGTCGGCTACCTGTGAAGAGGTCGGAGTGCAGCCACAGGCCAACGCTGCCAGACCCACCATTGCAAAAAACGCGGAAATCTTCATTTCTCTCTGCTGATAAGTAAAAATAATAAAAATTACCGAGGGATATGACTGCTTGAATCCAAACCCTCACAACTTAGCGGCAAAGATAATCAAAATTACCGTTATTTCCCAACGCGAGGCGATAATCTGCGCGCGGAAATTTGTGTGGCGGAGGGGGTTATTGGTTTTGCTGACGGTTTTTGGGGGGTCGGCCCGAGTTGTTGCGGTTGCGGTGACGGTTGCGGTTGGGCTTTGAGGGGCCGTCGGCGCCCTTGCGGCGGTCGTTGCCGGGGTTGCCGTTATTGGCGTTATTGCCGGGGTTGCTGTTGCCGTTGCCGGCCGGCTTGCCGCCGTTGCGGTTGTTGCTGCCGTTGCGGCGGCGGTTGCCCTGACCTTTGCCCTGAGGGCGGCGCGATTTCTTGTCGGGGTTATATTGGGGAGCCTCGCCGAGAGCGTCGGGCACCGGCTCTTTTCTCACCTCATAGCCGAGAAATTTCTCTATCGTGCCGAATTTCTGCTGCTCGCGGGGGCTGATGAATGTCACTGCCTTGCCGCCGGCTCCGGCTCGGGCGGTGCGGCCTATGCGGTGAACATACTCCTCGCTCTCGCGGGGCACGTCATAGTTGACCACCAGGGCTATATCGTCGATGTCGATGCCTCGGGCAAGGATGTCGGTGGCCACGAGCACATCGAGGCGGTTGGCGCGGAAGGCGAGCATCACGTCGTCGCGCTGCTGCTGGTCGAGGTCGCTGTGTATTTCGGCGGCCTTGACTCCCTGACGTCTCAGCGCGCGGGTCACCTCCTTGACATTGAGCTTGGAGGAGGCAAAGACTATCACGCGGTTGGAGGCCACATTGCTGAACAGGTGGGTGAGGAGGCCGAGCTTCTGCGGCTCATAGCACACATAGGCGCTCTGGTCGATCTTCTCGGTGGGGCGGCTCACGGCTATCTTCACCTCGGCGGGATTGCGGAGAATGGCTTTGGCCAGCTGCTGGATGCGGGGCGGCATGGTGGCCGAAAACATCAGGGTCTGCCGCTCGGCGGGGAGCTTTGAGGCTATCTGCATTATGTCGTCATAGAAGCCCATGTCGAGCATACGGTCGGCCTCGTCGAGAATAAAATATTTCACCTTCGAGAGGTCGACATAGCCCATCTGCATGTGGGCGAGCAATCGGCCGGGAGTTGCTATCACCACGTCGGCGCCTTTTTTCAGGGCGCGCTCCTGCTGGCCGAAGGTGCGGCCGTCGGTGCCACCGTAGATGGCTATCGAGGTGAGGGGCAGGTAGTAGGCAAATCCCTCCATCTGGCGGTCGATCTGCTGGGCGAGTTCGCGCGTGGGGGCCATCACGATACAGTTAACGCTATCTTCGGGCTGCGGCATGCGGTAAAGCCGGTCGATCACCGGCAGAAGATAGGCGGCTGTCTTGCCGGTGCCGGTCTGGGCCACGGCTATAAGGTCACGGCCATTGAGCACATAGGGAATCGATTGTTCCTGAATGGGAGTGCATGTTGAGAACTGCATCTCGTCCAGGGCGTCAAGAATATCATCGCTCAGGTCTAACTCGTCGAAATACATATAGGGAAATAGGGGGTGGGTGAATCGATATGAGAGGAAATTATGATGCAAAGTTACACAATTGCGGGCAAAATCCCCAATATCATGGCCAGCAGAGAGGCCAAACCGCGGCGAGAGGATATAAAAATAGGAGGGAAAATGTTGGCGTCAACATTTTCCCTCCCGAAAATCTATGAGATAGCGGGGTTAAGATTAACCGTTAACTTTCTTCATGTGAGCGATGAGATCGAGCACCTTGTTTGAGTAGCCGATTTCGTTGTCATACCAGCTAACAACCTTAACGAAGGTGGGAGTGAGCTGGATGCCGGCTTTGGCGTCGAAGATAGAGGTGAGGGGGCAGCCGAGGAAGTCGCTCGAAACAACGGCGTCTTCGGTGTAGCCGAGGATACCTTTGAGTTCGCCTTCAGAAGCTTCCTTCATGGCAGCGCAGATTTCCTCATAGGTAGCGGGCTTGGCGAGGTTGACGGTGAGGTCAACAACAGAAACGTCGAGGG
>CAYLMR010000079.1:0-10959 GCA_964384885.1 uncultured Bacteroides sp. | reverse complement strand
CACTTTGCAAATTTTTCGGGGATTTTTTTGCGTTTCGACCCCAAAAAAATTACTTATGTCGAGATTTTCACCAATTTTCAGGGGTGAGGGGAGGATTTTGCCCCGATTTTCAGTCGAGCGGAAAGCGGGTGGCCTTTTCCACGGCCTCGACGTCGGCGTTGATTTCGGAGGGAGGCAGGCCGTCGTCCTCACGCCTTATTATATAGCGCTCGTAATAGCTCAGCAGGAGGGTAGTGAGCGGAAGGGCGATGATGAGACCGATAAATCCGAGCAGGCTGCCCCATATCGAGAGCGACAGCAGGATGATGGCGGGATTGAGGCCCATAGCCTTGCCCATGATTTTGGGGGTGAGCACGAGGTCCTGAATCACCTGCACTATGCCGTAGACCGCCATGCATTGCCAGAACACTGTCCAGAACGACTGGCCCGACCCCACCGAGTAGACAAGGCAGAGGGCCACCGACGGCACTATCGACACCAGCTGCAGATAGGGCACCATGTTGAGCAGACCGATAAACATGCCGAGCACTATCGCCAGCGGGAGACCCATGATGAGGAAGCCTATCGAAAACAACACTCCCACGCAAGCGGCCACCAGAGTCTGGCCGCGGAAATAGTGGTTCATCGAGTTTTTGATGTCGTTGCCTATGGCAAAGGCGCGCGAGCGGTAGCGGGGAGGCACCATGCGCTTCAGCCCTATCATGAGCCGGTCGTAGTCGATCATGATAAACACCACATAGAGAAACACGATACACCAGCTGAACACGCTCAGTATCATCGACACGCTCCCTTCGAGGATGGTCCATGAGGCGTTGAGCCCCTTCTCTATCCAGCGGGTGAGCTCCTCGGGGGTGATGACCTGCGACAGGTGGTTGAAGTCGATGTTGCGCCTCAGGAAGTCCTGCCACGAGTCGGGCAGAAACTCTATCGAAATCTCCTTGGAGGCATAGGTGCGCAGCATGCCCGCCATCACCTCAAGCTCCGACATGATCATCGGCACTATGAAATAGCATAGTGCCGCGAAGAGAAACAGGCTCTCAAACAATGTGACGAATATCGCCGGCACGCGGCTCTTGAGCTTGAGCAGCCGGCGGTTATACTGCACCATCGGCTCCATCATGTAGGCTATCACACACGCCACTCCGAAGGGGAGCAACACCCCTTTGAGCAGGTTGATGATCAGAAAAGCCACCAGCAGGCCGAGGGCCGAGATTACGAGCCTCACCACACGGTCGAAGGTATAAGGTTGTGACGAATACATTTCTCTTTTGATTTAACCGGTAAGGAAAACGGCGCGAAATTACTACTTTTTGGCCGATTTATGATATTAAATGTGTATATTTGTGCCCTCAATCGTTTTATCACATTTTTTTCATCGCTATAAGAAAATGACTAATACAACCAAGGCCGCCCTCAGCAGCGTGCCGCAACAGTTTCTCAACGACAAGGCATGGGCCAGATGGACCGCCCTGCTGCTCATCGCTCTGATGATGTTTTTCGCATATATGTTTGTCGATGTCATGTCGCCTTTGCAGGCGCTCATCGAGCAGCAGCGCGGCTGGTCGCCCGAGGCTTTCGGTAACTATGCCGGCGCCGAATATATGCTCAACGTGTTTGGTTTTCTGATTGTGGCCGGCATCATCCTCGACAAGATGGGTGTGCGCTTCACCGGCACTCTCTCCGCCTCGCTCATGGTTATCGGCGCCGTGATCAAGCTCTATGCCATCAGCTCATGGTTTGAGGGCACCGGGCTCGAGCAGTGGCTCTCCGGCTGGTGGACCTCGATGCCCGCGTCGGCCAAGCTCGCCGCCTTCGGTTTCATGATATTCGGCTGCGGCTGTGAAATGGCCGGCATCACCGTCTCTAAGTCTATCGCCAAATGGTTTGAGGGCAAGGAAATGGCTCTCGCTATGGGTCTTGAGATGGCTATCGCGCGCATCGGCGTGTTTGCCATCTTCTCGCTCTCGCCCCGTCTGGCCGACAGCAACATGTTTGGCGCCGTGCCCCCCTCGGTGGTTACCCCGGTGGCCTTCTGCACCGCCCTGCTGGTGATCGGTCTGCTGAGCTATCTGGTGTTCTGCGTGTTCGACACCAAGCTCGACCATGAGCGCGCCGCCGCCCGTGTGGCCGACGATGCTCCGAGCGAAGAGGAGTTCCGCATGAGCGACGTGGGCAAGATTTTCTCCTCTCGCCTGTTCTGGATCGTGGCCATGCTCTGTGTGCTCTACTACTCGGCTATCTTCCCCTTCCAGCGCTATGCCGCCAACATGCTGCAGTGCACCCTCGGCATCTCCGCCACCACCGCCGCCGACATCTTCCGCTGGTTCCCCATGGGCGCCATGATTCTCACCCCTCTGCTCGGCTACTACCTTGACCGCAAGGGCAAAGGCGCCACAATGCTCATACTCGGCGCCATACTCATGATTATCTGCCACCTCACCTTCGCCCTCGTGCTCCCCGCCGTGCCCTCCGAGGCTATCGCCTTTGCCGCCATCGTGGTGCTCGGCGTGAGCTTCTCGCTGGTGCCCGCCGCCCTCTGGCCCTCGGTGCCCAAAATCATGGAAGCCCGCTATCTCGGCTCGGCCTACTCGCTCATCTTCTGGGTGCAGAACATCGGCCTCGCCCTCTTCCCCATCCTTATCGGCAACCTGCTTCAGATCAGCAACAAGGGCGTCACTGACCCGATGCAATATAACTACACCGTGCCTATGCTCGTGTTTGCCTCGCTCGGCGTGCTGGCTCTGGTGTTCGGCATCTGGCTCAAGGTGCTCGACAAGCGCCACCACTACGGCCTCGAGCTCCCCAACATTGCCGCTGACAACGAAAAGATGGAATTTGACGCCGAGCAGTAATCCTGCCGCCCGGTTTCAGCCCCCCCCCTATTATACAACCCCTCGCGTCTTCAAAATAAGGCGCGAGGGGTTTGTCGTAAGGTGATAACAATCTTTAACATCAATTAAGCTTAGATTTCTTCCGGGCTATATAATAATAAGGCAGGGGCGGCGTTTTGATTGCAGTGCGAATCTCTCTTCTGAAGATAAACACACACATTTATTTCTCATTTTTGTAAATCTCATTCCTGTTTATGACCTTTAAGAGCGGTAAGCCATAAAGTAGCGCCGCTTTCTTCCACACACATCAATCCCGGCGCCGGCCGCTGACAAATGGCCGGCTACCGTTCCCTCCCGGCTTGGCCGGGCGACTCTCCCTCAGCCGATTTTCCTCTCTCCCCCTCCGCTCTCTCCTCTCTCCTTCCGGAAAGTCCCGACGACCTTTTTACACATAGTTATTACACATAGATGTCAAATCAGTATAAACGTCGCCTCTCTCCCTCTCCCTGCCGGGCACCGGAAATCTCCCTCCCTCCTCTCTAAATCGCGATCGCCTGAGGCTGCCTGATCCTGACCCCGCTTAGCGGGCTGCGCCAATGGGTTCTGTCATAGCTTAACGTCACAGAATGGATATTGATTCAAATGTTAAATGGATTAGTTAAATTAACATTTGGGTGTTAAATTCCACGTTTTTTAATGATAGTAGGGCTATTTTAACAAATTTTCACAAGGCCAAACCGTCTCTTTTGGCTACATTTGTGAACAATTTGCAGCCAATACCCTCCATAACCAAACTGTTGTCAACATTAACTGTTTGATTTGTTGTGTATTGACTGTATAATTGCCGTAACTTTAGTTGCGGTTTCCGACCCTTAAGCAACTCAATCAATCATTAAAAATATGGCTTCGGCCATCCCTTACACCTTAAATCATTATCGAATGATCCCTTAGCTTTGATATGAAGCACCCCTTATCATCAACCCCGACTAAGCCATCCTTAGGATGACAGCCCCACGGCGATCCCTTTTTTCTGATTCTGAAGTCATGAAATCGGGAAAGCTTCTCCCCGGCGCCTCTCCGGAGGCACGACATTATGTCGACCAAAGTAACAATCATTATTTCAGGGAAATGTCGAGCACATATCCTGTCGCACAAGGTTGCCGTGAGCACCTCAGCGACTCAAACAATGACAATCTATTAAATCTATCATTAAATATCACAGAATGAGAAAAATCTATTTCCCATGGCGCTATGCCTTGACAGGTGTCGCCGCTATGTCACTGCTGGCCCCGGCTTCTCTGAGCGCGGCTGAGACTCCCCAGGAGGCTCCTCAGGCTCAGACCTCAGTTGCCAAGCGCACAGTGACCGGTCTGGTTTCAGACGGTCAGGACGGTGAGCCCCTTATCGGTGCTACCGTTCAGGTGGAGGGCGACAAGACTCTTGTAACCACCACCAACATCGATGGTGAGTTTACTCTCCAGATTCCCGCCAACAAGAAAAATGCTATTCTTCTTGTGAGCTATGTAGGTTACAAGACACGTAAAGTGCCTGTAGAAGACCTCGGCTACATCGACATCAAGATGACCGCCGACGCCAATACTCTCGACGAGGTTGTGGTTGTAGGTTCGGGTACTCAGAAAAAAGTATCTGTGACCGGCGCTATCACTTCGGTATCAGGTGAATCTCTCCGCATGCCTTCTTCCACTCTTTCTACCTCTATCGGTGGTCGTGTGGCAGGTGTGCTCGCTCAGCAGAAATCAGGTGAACCCGGTTCAGGTGCTGAGTTCTATATCCGTGGTATCTCTACCTTCGGTGGCCGTACCACTCCTCTTATCCTCCTCGACGATGTTGAAATCTCTGCAGGTGACCTCGACTATGTTCCTGCTGAAAACATCGAGTCATTCTCTATCCTTAAGGACGCATCCGCAACCGCTATCTACGGTGCCCGCGGTGCTAACGGTGTGATGATCGTCAAGACCAAAGGCGGTGACTACAACCAGAAGACTGTTATCAATGTTTCGGCCGAAGGTTCGTTTAACTTCATCAGCGACTTCCCCGACTTCGTTGACGGTGCTACCTTCATGGAAATGCGCAATGCCGCCATGTATGCCCGTAACCCGAATCTGGCTCCCCGCTACTCACAGGCTCAGATCGACAACACCCGCAGCGGCGTTAACCCCTATGTTTATCCCGACGTAAACTGGAAAGACGCTCTCTTCAAAGACCTCTCGATGCGTCAGAAGGTTATGGTGAGCCTCACCGGTGGCGGTAGCAAGGTTAAATACTACATGTCACTCCAGGCTCAGCACGAAGACGGTAACCTCAATACCAAGAAGCTCTATTCGTGGAACAACAACATCAACATCTACAACTACACCTTCCAGAGCAACATTACCTATCAGGCTACCCCTACTACCACTGTCAATATGCGTATGAATGCGCAGATTCGTCAGAACACTTCGCCTAACCTCACCTCCAAGAGCATCTTCAACAACATCCTTACCTCCAACCCCGTGATGTTCCCCCTCATGTATCCCGATGCAGTGGGTCCCGAAGTGGAACACATCAAGTTTGGTACTTATGAGATGACTCCCGGTATGTTCCTGACCAACCCGTTCGCTCAGATGAACTCGAGCTACATGCAGGCCAACGAAAATACCATCAACACCACCGTTGAGCTCAACCAGGACCTCGGTATGCTTACCCCCGGTCTTAAGTTCAATGCCTGGGTTAACTTCAAGAGCTGGGGCAAAACCGCTTTCGCCCGTTCGATCACTCCTTATCTCTATAAGCTTGATCAGTATGACGAAAACGATCCTACCGGCGACTACACCATCCGTCTTGCCAACACCAACGGTACCGACTTTATCTCGGAGTCTGACATCAACCAGTATTCAGACAACACCTTCGAGTTCCAGGGTCAGTTCTCATATGCCCGCAAGTTTGCCGGTGTTCACGACGTAAACGCTCAGCTTATCTACCGTATGCGCGAATATCGCATATATAACAAATCGCTCCCCAACCGTAACCAGGGTCTTTCCGGTCGTGTAACCTATGACTACGACCACCGTTACCTCGCCGAATTCAACTTCGGTTACAACGGTACCGAGCGTCTCGCCAAGAAAGACCGTTTCGGCTTCTTCCCCGCAGGTTCACTCGGCTGGGTTATCAGCAACGAAAAGTTCTTCGCTCCTGTAACTCCCGTTATTGACTACTTGAAGATCCGTGCTTCTTACGGTCTCGTAGGTTCTGACGACCTTATCCAGGCCGGTGGTTCTTACTTCCTCTTCATCGACAAGATTACCAACAACGACCTTGCTTACCTCAAGACCTCATTCGGTCCCGGTTCAGGTTATTACAACCAGGCAGGTGGTCCTCAGCTCGCTTACTACGCTACTCAGGGCATCGGCTGGGAAAAATCAAGAAAGCTTGACCTTGGTATCGACATGAACCTCTTCCACGATCTTCACATCGCATTCGACTACTTCAAGGAAAAACGTTATGACATCTTCCTCCAGCGTGAAGCATGGCCTCAGATGCTCGCCTATGACATCGCCAAGCCCTACTCCAACAAAGGTAAGGTAGACAACAACGGTTTTGAAGTATCAGCCGACTATGCTCACCGCATCAACGAAGACTGGAGCTTCAACGTTAACGGTAACTTCACCTACGCCAAGAACAAAGTCATCGACTGGGACCGTCCCGTTTATGAAGAGGCTTGGGTGCCTGAAAACACTGAAGGTGTGCCCTTGAATGCAACCTGGGGCTTCATCGCCGAAGGTCTCTTCCAGTCACAGGAGGAAATCGACAACTCACCCCGTCAGGACCTCGGTTCTTCAGTTATGGTAGGTGATATCAAATATCGCGACCTCAACGGTGACGGTATCATCAACAACAACGATAAAACCATGATCAGCGAATGTGGCACTAATCCTCAGGTTAACTACGGTTTCGGTGCTTACGTTCAGTACAGAAGCTGGGACCTCGGTGTTCAGTTCACCGGCATCGGTCGCCGCAACATCATGATGAACGGCTTTGAGCCCTTCGGTGAAGGCCGTGACGGTGCTGCTACCACCGACCGCAACGCCCTCCAGTGGGTTGCCGACAACTACTTCGATCCCCTCAACCCCGACTTCGACGCCAAATATCCCCGTCTCGGTGTTGCTCAGACCGACGTTGCCAACAACGCAGTCGCTTCTACCTACTGGATGCGCAGCGGTGCTCAGCTCCGTCTCCGCAACGTTGAGCTCGGCTGGTCATTCAAATATGGCCGTATCTATGTCAACGGTAACAACCTGCTCCGCTTCTCCAAGTTCAAAATCTGGGATCCCGAGCTCGAATCATGGAACAGCTATCCTCTGTCAAAGACAGTTACAGTCGGTCTGCAGCTCCATATCTAATAACTCTTCTCCCCTTATTCAATCTATCTGACTATAATCAATTATGAAGCTTTTCAAAATATTCAAGTCTGCTACTCTGGCTGTAGCTCTCGTTGGACTTGTTGGCCTCAATTCCTGTAACTACCTCGATGTAGTTCCCCCGGAACAGCCCAACATCGACGACTCGATGAAGACCTACGACCGTGCAAGGGGTTTCCTCTATTCATGTTACGTTGGTGTCAAAAACGGTGACCTTACCCTTAACCACCGTAAGGAGGTTAACTCTACCACCGACGAGTACTTCAACCCCTATACCTGGAACTCTGACGTTCCCCAGCTCAACGGCACTCTCCGCAACACCATGTCACCTGCCGACCTCACCTCTATCGACTGGGAATGGGGCACATGGTATAAATATGTAGGTCAGTGTCTCCTCTTCGAGCAGAAACTCGCCGAAGTTGGCTCTCAGCAGCAGTGGTATAAAGATATGAGCGAGACCGAGCTCAAGACATGGCTCGCCGAAACCCGCTTCCTCAAGGCTTTCTACCACTACCTCACCCTCCGTCGTTATGGCCCGATACCCATCACTACCGAGCTTATCCCCATGACAACTCCCGAGTCACAGTTCAAGGGTCGTTATCACTACGACTATTGCGTGGCTTATCTTGCCAAGGAATTCGACGAGTGTGCCAAAGACCTTCCCGCAGTTCGTCCCGAGAACGAAATCGGTCGTGCCACCTCTACCATCTGTAAGGCTATCAAGGGCCGTATGCTCCTCTATGCTGCATCTCCCCTCTGGAACGGTGAGTTCCCCTACCCCACCTGGCGTAACGAAAACTTCACCACTCCCGCCGACGAAGAACTCGGCACTCCCGACTACGGTCTCGACCTCGTGTCTCACACCAAAGACCAGTCTAAGTGGCAGAAGGCTCTCGATGCCAACCTCGAGGCTCTTCAGCTCGCCCTCGGCGCAGGTCAGCGCGAACTCTTCAATGATACCACCATGTATCATCAGAATGGTCTCGACCTCCCCTACATTCCTTTCGATGCTCCCGAAGGCTTCGCTCAGAAGGTAATGATGCTCCGCTACCTCAACACCTCTCGTGAAAACGAAGGCAACCGCGAAATCATCTTCGCTTCTTCTGAAGGTATCAGCGGCTATACTATCTCAGCCCGTCTTCCCTACCACATCCTCGTTAAGCAGGACGGTACTCAGTTTGACACCTGGAACGGTCTCGGCGCTTCGCTCTACACCATCGAGCACTTCAACACCGTTGACGGTTACCTCCCCGAAAACGACCCCAACTACTTCGACAAGGAAGATTGGTACACAGCAGCCGGCCTCAAAGGTTCACGCTCTGAAATCGTGAAGATCTGCACCAACCGCGAGCCCCGTTTCTATGCCTGGATGTCTTTCCACGGCGGTGACTACGGCAGCCGTCTCTATGACAACAAGCGTCCTCTTACCCTCAACATGCGTAAGAGCACTGCCCAGGGTTACGCTCCCAAAGAGTTCACCCGTAACTTCTGTCCCTCAGGCTTCCTGCCCCAGAAGTGGCTCCACCCCGCTGCTTACTTCACCATCTCAGGTCAGCAGAACTGGTATAACACCGCTCCCTATCCTATCATTCGTCTCGCTGAGGTTTACCTCAACATCGCCGAATGTTATGCCGAGCTCGGTCAGACTGCCAACGCTCTCCAGTATCTGAATCCTATCCGTAACCGTGCCGGTGTGCCCGACCTCACCGAGGCTATGGTAGCTCAGAGCGGCATGTCGATCGTTAACTGGGTGCGCAACGAGCGCTTCATCGAGCTCTGGAACGAGAGCCAGCGTTTCTTCGACATCCGTCGTTGGAAACTCGGTCAGCAGCAGCTCGGCTACGGTACCCGTATGGTGCTCAACTGCCAGGTTGAAAATCCCTCGTTCGAGGAATTCTTCACTCCCATGCCCCTCAACTTCCCCTACACCTGGGGTGACCGTCTGTATGTATATCCCGTGTTCTATAACGAATGTAACAAGAACCCGCAGCTTGTACAGGCTCCCGGTTATTAATCTTCGAGTTTCGTAAACTAATCATAACCCACGAACATATTTCATGAAAAAGATATATTTCGCTGCAGGCCTGCTTCCGCTGCTCGCAATGGCGGTATCCTCTTGCGACGGTAACTATGACGACCGTTTCCCTGAGGCTTACCACAATGTGATCAAGTTCCAGGTGTCGAATCAGCAGCCTATCGACCTTTATTCAACCGAGACCACCCAGGTCTACAACTTCACAGTTCAGCGTGGCGGCAGCGCTCAGAAAGAGAGCACTGTTAACGTTCAGGTTTCCACAATGACCGAAGCTGAGTTCACTGCCTATACAGAGGACTACGGTTTCACCTACCTCAGCCAGGTGCCTGTTGATGCCTATCACTTCAGCAACAACACCAACTCCAACGACATCGTGTTTGGCGCCGGTCAGACCTATCACCTCGATTCCCTTCTGGTGGATGTGGCCAAGGTTCACGCCTTCATGGAGTCACTCCCCAACACCCAGACACCTGTTATTCCTATCCAGCTCAAGAGCGAAAACGCTTCGATCAACGACGAAGGTCAGTATCTCTTCCTTGTGCCTACCTACAACGAACCCCAGATCGGTCTCGGTCTCAAGGGTCTGAGAGCCACAACTCTCCTCCCCTCAGAGGCTAAAGCCGGTAAGATCAAAGTGACTGTGCCCGTTCAGCTTCCTATCAACAACCGCTGGCCGCTCAAATTTAACCTCGAGGTTAGCCAGGAGCTTCTCGACCAGGTTAACGCCGCCGAAGGCACTCACTATGCAATGATGGATCCCGCCCTCTACACCGGTATCGTTTCTCCCAACCAGGAGTTTACTTTCGGTCTCGGCACCAACACCACCAACATTGACATTGAAATCGATGCCCCCAACCTCCCCTTCAGCCAGGTGGCCCTCCCCATCAAGCTTGCAAGCATCTCAGGTCTCGACATCGACATCAATCCCTCAGCCAACTATGTTGTGCTCGGTTATAACGTGTCGCTCATCAGCAGCTACTCAACCAACGACCCCGAACCCACCGAAGGTCCCCTCGAAAACCTCTTCGACGGCAACCCCGGCACATTCTTCCACTCAGCTTGGTCGACAGCCGCTACTTCCGAAACCCACCACGCTACCTATGGCTCATATGTTGAGTTTACATTCGCAGCTCCTCTCCAGGCTATCTCATTCGACTTCCAGTGCCGTGCCAACAACAACACAGGTGCTCCCTCGTTGGTTCACCTCTATGTTTCAAACGACCGCGACACATGGGTTAAGATGGCCGAGGTAACCGACATGCTCACTCAGCTCAACGCTGCCGGCGCCAAGGGTCACTTCGGTAACTTCCAGCACACCGAACCCTTCAAGTATCTCCGCTTCTGCGTTATCCAGGCTAAGAACGGTGCCCTCAATACCGGTAGCGGCACAACTTACTGGAACGGTGCAGAGCTCCAGATCAACAGCGAAGAAGTGGAATAATCTCCATCTCTGACACTAACATCCTCTAAATAAGCGAAGGCTTGCCCTCCCGGGCAGGCCTTCGCTGGTTATAGGGCCAATAGGTTTTTATAAGGCCAATAGGGCTGATAGGCCAAATAGGGCTAATAGGAGGTGGGGCCAAATAGAGCTGATGGGGGTGGGGCTCTGCCTATAAGGCTTATTTGAAGTGACCCCAAAAAGTTGGACGGGTTAATATTATCCGTTAATTGGAAG
>CAYLMR010000078.1:0-11397 GCA_964384885.1 uncultured Bacteroides sp. | reverse complement strand
CCGCATCTATCCTATATAATGAGCCGCGGAGCGGTGATGTTGTGGTAGTGGATATGCTCAAATCGCTATCAATTGCTACCACAATATCATCGCTCCGCGACTCTTTTGTGATTTATTCTGCCTATCCCCACACTTGGTCGCTGCGCTCCCTGCATGTAGGGTTACGGACAATATCGCCGCTCCGCGGCTCATTTGCGGGGCCGCTGTGGCTGTATGTAATGCATTTACCGGAGGGGGAGGGTGTAGGCGGGGTAGATGACGGGGCGGCCGCCGAGGCCTTCCTTGAGGGCGTCGAGGCCGGTGTTGAGCATTCGGCCGCCATCCTCGCATGACGAGCCGAAATCAACCCATCCGCTCTCCACGCCGAGCAGCGAGGGGATGGAGTCAACCAAAAGGGGGAGGATTTTGAGACGTCGCGCCTCGGCGGTGGTGGCCATATATTGGGTGTGGATCACGCCGGGATTGATGTAGACCACCGTGCCGGCCATCACCTCGCCGCCGAGCGAGGCGGTGAGCAGGCGGATATTGTCGGGAAAGCGCGACACGAGCAGCTCCATTTCCTCGAGGGTGTGGACGGGCGCCACGCCGTGGCGTTGGTCGAGCACTTCGGTGAGTATCTTCCAGAAGCCGGCATAGTCGTGACTCTCCTCAACGGTGACCCCTAAGGAGGCGGCGCGACGTATGTTCTGGCGGGTGGACATGTTGAGCAACCGCGGCTGCTCGATGCGGTAGGCGGTAGAGGCCTGGCAGGCTGTCATCTGCGCGCCAAAGCGCCACAGGGCGTAGAGGTCGTCGTCGGCGGGGCAGGAGTGATAGATATAGGGAGAAGGTTTATAGACGAGGGTGTCGATTCCCTCTGCACGGAGAAAGGCTGATGAGGCGCCGAAAAGCTCCACCATGTCGGCAAGCTCGAAGTGGCGCTGAGGGGTGAGCCATCCGCCGAATGTCAGCCCGCTGTGGGAAAAGAGGGTGGAGTCCTTGACACAGGCGGGGAGCATGGCCAGCGGCTTGCCGTCGGCGCGCCGCGCTATGAGCGAGAAATCCTCAAAGCGGTCGGCGTGATAGTCCATATAGCCGCGCTGAAACAAAAAACAGCCCTGACGCGCCGCCGCGGCAAAGCTGTTCCATTGGGCAACATCTTTGTCGGGGCGGTAGCGGGCTATGGTTATCTCGCGGGCCATTAAAGGATTAGCTTTAGAGCGCGAGCTGATAGATCTGTTTGGTTTCGTCGGCGCCGAGCTGATAATATCCGCCGATTATCTCACCCTTGTCCTCGTGGAGTTTCTTGACAAGGAGGTCGATGTCGGGGTTTTCGATGCCGAGGCCGGCGAAGGTGACGGGCAGGCCTAAAGAGCCGAAAAATGCCTTGAGGCTCATCACGGCTTCCATGGCGGCGGTAGCGTCGTCGTGGCTCATCACGCCCATCACGCGGCGGCCGAACTGAGCCACCTTTTCGGGATGATGGTTGGCCATGAAGGTCATCCATGCGGGGAGGATGACGGCGAGGCCGGCGCCGTGGGTCACGCCATAGACGGCTGAGATCTCATGCTCCATGAAGTGAGAAACCCAGTCCTCCTTGCGGCCTGTGCCGCAGATGCCGTTGTGGGCCAATGTGCCGGCCCACATGATGTTGGCGCGGGCGTCATAGTCGTCGGGTCGGGCCATCACTTTGGGGGCCTCCTCGATAATGGCTTTGAGCACGCCTTCGGCCACGCGGTCGGTGATTTCAACCTCGGGGGTGTTGGTGAAATAGCGCTCGAAGATGTGGGCCATCATGTCGGCGATGCCCGAGGCGGTCTGATAGGGGGGGAGGGTATAGGTGAGCTCGGGGTTCATGAGCGACCATAGGGGGCGGAGAGCCTTTTCGGTGCGCAGCGAGATTTTGTGCATACCGTCGAGGAGGGTAATCACCGAGTTGCCCGAGCCTTCGCTGCCGGCGGCGGGAATGGTGAGCACCACGCCCACGGGGAGGGCGGTCTCGACAACGGCTTTGCCGGCCCAGAAGTCCCAGAAATCACCGGGATAGGGCACACCGGCGGCGATAGCCTTGGCGGTGTCGATCACCGAGCCGCCGCCCACGGCCACGAGGCCGTCGATATTGTGGTTGCGACACAATTCTATGCCCTCTCTCACCTTGGGGTCGGTGGGGTTGGGGTCGATGCCGCCAAGCTCCATAAACGACACGCCGGCGTCGGAGAGCGATTTCTTTACCCTGTCGAGCAGACCGGAGCGCACTACCGATCCGTGACCGTAGATAATCAGCACATTAGTCATGAGGCTTTTGCGTGCCTCGGTTCCGGCCTGAAGCTCGGCGTCGCGCCCGAACACATATTTGGTGGGGGTGCAATAGGTGAAGTTTTCCATGATAGAGGTTTTGAGATGAAGGGGTAATCTTAGAGTCAGTCGTTGACCTCGGCCACAGCCTTTGAGATAGATTCGCAGAGGGCTTTCATCTCGTCGGCGGGGAGGGTGAGCTTGTGGGAGAAGTCGAGGTCGCCCTCTTTGGAGATGGGCACGAGGTGGATGTGGGCGTGGGGCACTTCGAGGCCTATCACTGCCACGCCGACCTTGACGCAGGGCACCGCTTTGCCGAGGCCGCGGGCCACCTTGCGGGCAAACATCTGGAGCGAAGCATAATCCTCGGGGTCGAGGTCGAAGAGATAGCCCACCTCTTTTTTGGGCACGCAGAGCACATGGCCGGGAGCCACGGGGTTGATGTCCATGAAGGCGAAATTCCTGTCGTCTTCGGCAATCTTATAGCAGGGTATTTCGCCCGCTATGATGCGTGAGAATATCGAAGCCATAATCTCGGGAAGTTATCAGAAAGTAATGTCAACGATCTCGAAGGTCATCTTGCCGGCGGGCACGTTGATGTCAACGATGTCGCCCTTTTTGTGACCGAGCAGACCTTTGGCGATAGGGGTCGAAGATCCGATTTTCTTCTCTTTGAGGTTGGCCTCCGAGTCGGCCACGATGGTATAGTCCATAGTGGCGCCGTTTTTGGTGTTGCGTATGGTGACGCGGTTGAGAATCTGCACCTCCTCGGTGTTGAGGTTCGACTCGTCGAGTATGCGGCAGTTGGCCACGAGGTCCTTGAGCTGGGCAATTTTCATCTCCAGAAGACCCTGGGCCTCTTTGGCGGCGTCATATTCGGAGTTTTCGGAGAGGTCGCCTTTGTCGCGGGCCTCGGCGATTGCGCGTGAGATTTCGGGGCGTTTCACCGACTCAAGATAGGCGATTTCTTCCATCTTGCGCTGGTAACCCTCTTTAGTCATGTAGGTTATAGCCATGGTAGCAGTTAACGGTTTTAGGTTTAGTGAGAGTAAAAAAGTAAAGAATCTCAGCCCGGGAGAATGGGCGAGACCCCTTAATATGAAATAAAAAAACAATGGAGGGCGTCAGTCAGACCCTCCTTCCGCCCGCCCTTATGTGGGGGGTGCGAAATATGATGCAAAGGTAGTGAATTTCTCTCAAACGGCCAAATTTCGGACAAAAAGCCGTCGGCAAAAAAAACTGCGCCGCCCCGTGAGGAGCAGCGCAGCTTGGAGTTGCTATGCTGTTAAAGCTTAAGCGAGAGGATTAGTCAACCTTGACGTCTTTGTTGCCGCCGTCATTCCAACCGTCAACATTGGCAGTTGTGGTGAAGGTGATCTTACCGAGGTTAAGAGCCTTATCGTCGATGTTAATGGTGTAGAGGTATGAGTAACCCTTGTTCCATTCAGGCTGGAAGGAAGCTGAAAGTTCTCTTCTGATTGCAAGGTCACCATTGATGCGGATAGAAATGGTAAACTTGAAGTTAACCTCATTGTCAGGATAGATATTGGGAATAACATAGGCATAATCTGATTCAGTATAAGCCTGAATTTCATTGCCATTGGCATCGGTAGTCTTTTCGTTTTTAACGGTAATTGTCTTACCGGCTTTCTCACCCTCAGCGGGATCAAGAAGGAACACGAAAGGAGCGCCGGCGGTGCGATCTACCTTTGTCCAACCGTTTGATGAATCGAAGTTACCTTTGTCGCAGATGTTGCGAACTGAGAGCTCGCTGATCTCAACTTCATAATTACCGGGAAGGGTAGTGGTAAATCTTGCCTGGATTTTTGAGAGGATGTGCTGGAACTGGAATGATACCACATCATTGGCGTTTACACCGGGCTGAGTAGATTCAAGACCTTTAATGCCTGTCTGGGAAGCATAGAGAAGGTCGTGCTGGTGGGTGTCGTTACAGATGTAGTTGGTGATTGTGAACAAACGAGCTGAAGCATCCTTGCCGTCACCGTCGTTGTTTACGTCAAGCTCGAAGTTGCCGTAAGTTTCATTGAGCGCTGAGCTGCCACAGCTGTAAGCGTAGAAAAAGTAGTTTGCACCGGGCACCCAGAAGCGGGCATACTGGTCGTCATAGCTCCACATGCCTGAGCCGCCGTTGGTCACGGGAACGTTGTTGAACACCTCATAGGCGTGGGTAGGAGCGTCAGGCAACACATAGAAGCCAAACACATTGAACTGATTGAGGGTTTTGGTGGTAATGTCTTCGGCCGCACGTGAGGGCTTGTTAACAACATTCTCAAATCTGATGAGATTGCGTGATGTGGTTACGTCGTTCACCACATCTTCCGATGTGCAAGCAGTGAGTGCCAAAGCACCGGCTGCGAGGTAGAAAAAGCGTTTTACCATGTTGATTAGAATTTGTAATTGTTTATTATTGAGAAATTATTTATTAATTTGTTTGTCAATTGAATATCAGGCCGGCATTGAGCTCGATTTCCACAACGTCGTCGTCCCAGTCGGAGACATCTACGTCAAAACCTCCTCCGCCTCCCGGCTCGTTGCCGATTTCATCTTCGATTCGGATGCCGCTCACCTTGATCACTCCGCCGCGGGGCTGATTCTTGATCTGGTCGGTGATGTCGAAGGTAAATTCGGCGCTCTTGCCGTTTTTGAGTCTCACTTCGAGGCTGAGGGTATAGGGTCGTTGGCCGGGCTGAGTTCGGCCGAAATAGGAGTCGGGGAAGCCGGGTATTCCGAACGAGCGCACCTGACAACGGCAGCCCTTGGAATAGAGACTGCAGTCGAAGAGTATGATCGAAGTCTCGTCGGTGGTCACGCCGGTGCGGAGATACACACCTTCGGCCATGCCTCCGAGAGCGCCGCGGGCTATGTCGACATACTCGAGGCCATGCTCAAACTCATAGGTCACGAGATAGGTGTAGACCAGCGGCTGCATCTTTATGGGCATCTCCTTAACCTGGTGGTTCATCACTCCGGGCGCCTGATCGACATAGGCCGAATAGATCACGTCGGGCGAGTTGGTGGTGCGCGAATGATACATATCCTTCATGCTCTGGAGCGAGGCACCGGCGCGGGTGCGCGAGGTGGCGGTGGCGCGGGCGTCATGGAGCGAAGCCACATCCGAGAGAATGATATATTCGGTGTCGCCGTTATAGAACAGCATCGAGTAACGGTCATCTTCCGACACCTCATATTTCGCCACGTCGGGCGAGAAGAAGCGTTCCACGACGCGGCCGTCGTCGAAATATCTTATCATCTTGACCCATTCGGGCACCGAGGGGCGCAGCTCGTCATATTTAAAGTGGTGGACGTCGGGGTCCCACTTGGTGATGTGGCTCATGCCGTAGTCGCGCTCCCACTCCAGCTCCCAGTCAAAGTTGAGGTTGATGGATGGGTAGTGGTCATAGCACAGCTCCTTGCGGCATGACATGCATGTCATCACCACCATGAGCAACAGGGCGAATATGCAGGAATTTACTCTTTTCATATTTCACCTTGATTTTGCGGGGCGATGATGCGCGCGGACCTGTTTTTGTCCCACAAACGCCACACCAGCGAGAATTTAACCTTAAGCGGACCGAAGTAGTTGAGGTCTTTGGTGCGCTGATATACATGGTGGCCGCTCAGCGGCACATATTCCTTGTAGCGTGTGAAGAGATAGCCGCCGCCTATGGCTGCCTCAAGAGAGAGACAGCGGCTTATCGGCCACATATATCCCACCGAGATGCCCGCCATGGCACCCTCGCCGCGATAGCCTTTGCCCGGCTTTTCGAGGTCATAGAGGCCGGCGCCGGCAAACACACCTGCATAGAGCCCGTGCCAGGGACGGCGGGGGCGGAACCAGAATTTGGCTTCGGGCGAAACCATCGCCAGGCGATAGCTGTGCTGGCGCGAGTATCTGCCCCACCATGCCACTCCCCCCTCAAGGGCCAGAGACCACCGGGGGTTGAAGCGCCATTCCACCTCAATGTTGGGCAGAAGGGCGAGGTCGTAGATGAGGTTGGTCTTGAGAGCAAGCCTGTGTTCGGGCTTGAGTGAAGAGGAGGCAATGCTGTCGGCATAGGCGCTTGCCGATGTCATGCCATTGTCAGAAGCGGTATCAAAGACAGGATCGCTTAAAGCAACGCTCGGCTTGGGATTGAGTATAGCTGCAAGAATGCTATCGGCGGGAATTTCCACCGATGCCATGCCATTGTCAGGTGTAGGATGAAAGATTGGGTTATTTAAGGCAAGAGAGTCCTTGAGAGAATCACACTGAGTAGCCCTACACACAACAAATACGCTAATGAATAAAAGGGAAAGAGCAACAATTCGTCTCATTCGCGTACTACACTCTTAGTTAGAGATACTAAATTAATAATGCAAAGATACGATATTATTCTCTATTTGATTATGTTTTGCTGAATTTTTTTGACTCTTTTGTAACAGATTTTTTTAAGAGAATGAGCCCTTTTGTTTTGTTAATGTTAAAATTTGACGGTATAAGCTTTTGAATTATACCACTTTCAGAAAATCAAGTATCTCTAACTAAGAGATTTATGATAATAAAGCGAAAAAATCTGCCTGATTGCACCAATCAGGCAGATTTTTAGGTCTTATAAGATTTATAAAATTTATAAAATTTATAGGCAGCAGTTAGTTTTTAGCCCAGCAGGTCGAGGTGGCGAGCTTGCGGTAGGCGGCAACACCTTCGCCCGAGAGCTCAACGACGTCACAGCCCGGCATCGACACATGGGTGTCGTCGAGGAAGGTCATGAGACGGTGGGTTTCACCCGAGGGGAGGGTGATGTCCCAGGCGCGGTCGTCGCTGCGGAAGTCGAGGCGCACCACCGAGCCGTCGGTCTCTGAGGTGATGGTATAGCCGTCGGCGTCGCTCTCAACGAGATAGCGTGAGCCGTCGGTGCCCTCGACTGTCTTGGCCGAGGCTTCCATGGGATTGTTGCCGCTCCAGAACTCAATGGAGTTGAGCACCAGAAGGTCGGCGGCGCCCGCTACTTCATAGACGGGGAGAATCCAGAAGGCGAAAAACACCAGCTCGTTGACAAACTTGTTGTCGACCTGACGGTTCCACGCCAGGAGCTTGTTGGTGAGCGAGAATGAGCCTATACATGAGGTGACGGGAAGCATCGAGCCGCAGAGCAGGGTGATTACGGCCACGTTGAGAAGTTTTTTCTTCATGAGTTTGATTGGTTTATAAATAGTTGAAAATTAATAATCGGGTCAGGCAGGCACTTTGCGCTTTGCCTTCTCATAGTAGTCGTAGATGCGGCGCACATAGGCGTGGGTCTCGCTGCCGCGCGAATAGCCGTATTTCACCACCGGGTCTTTGTAATAGCGGCGGTTTGACTTCATGAGTATCGCTTTTTCTACGTTGTTGTTCCATTTCGAGGGGTCCATGCCATATTTTTCAGCGAGGGCGATGGCGTCGTAGATGTGAGCCACGCCGCCGTTATAGGCCGCGAGGATAAATTTCTGACGCTCGTCGCGGTCGGGAATCTTGTCGGTGAGCCACTTGTCGAGGTCGGCTATCACCTTTACTGCGGTCTTGACCGAGGTTTCGGGGTCGGTGAGCTGACGGGGGGTGACGCCATAGCCGCGACCGGTCTTAGGCATGATCTGCATCAGGCCGCGCGCGCCCGCCCACGACACTGCCGAGGGGCGGTAGTTTGACTCTGTATAGGCCTGGGCGGCGAGCAATCGCCAGTCCCAGTCGATTTCCTTGGCATATTTGCGGAAGAGGTCGTCATAGGGGGAGAGGGTGCGTTCTTTGGCGCGCGAGAGGGGATCGCTCTGCGGGTCGCGCAGGGCTCGCTGATAATATCGCTGCACCAGCAGAGCCTGCTCCTGACGGGGACGTATGGAGTGGGCCCACGAGTCGATGCTGTCGGCCAGCCACTTATTGTCGGGCGCCACGCCCCAGGCCGAGCGGCTCGGCGAGCCGAGCGACAGCGAGATGTCGATGTCGGGGGTGAAGGTGCGGTTGATGGCGGCGAGGTCGCTGTCGATGATAGTGAAGTCGATGTCGCCGCTGCCCACCATCTCCACGAGGTTGGAGGCGGGGAGCGAGTCGGGCGAAACGGTGTTGATGATTATTTCGCCGCCGAGACGCCGGTTGAGCGAGTCGAGAAATATATGTTGCCTGGAGTCGCGCTCCACGGTCACCCGCTTGTCGCGCAACATCTCGATGTCGGTCACGGGGCGCGAGTCGCTCTGCACGAGCACCTGCTCGGTGAGGTTCTCGAAGCCGGCGGGTATGAATCGCCGCTTGGTCTCGGAGTTGATGGGCAGGTCGCAGGCCACGAGGTCAACCTTGCCGCTGTCGAGCATGGCGAGGGCGTCGTTGGCCGAGCGGGCCACGGTGAGGTCGAGGGTCATATTCTTGTCGTCGCAGAGACGTTTCACAAGCTCATAGTCATAGCCGAGTTTCTCGCCTCGGTAGAGGAAATATGAGCCGGGGCCGTAGATGGTGGCCACGCGGAGTGTGTCGGGCAGACGGTATTGTTGCTGCGGCTGCGGCGACGCGGCGACCTCGGGAGAGTGTTCCCCCGGGCCGCACGCCGTCATCAGCGCCGACAGCAGCGCTATCGCCGGCAATATTATCGTTTTGAGGAAAAATCTGTGAGTCATAGCTATTGATAAAGAGGAGATGATAAAGGTGTGGGGAGAGAGGAGCGGAGGGGGAGAGAGGTGGAGGGGTTAGTATTCAAATGTGCCGTAGGGCGATTTGATGGTGAGGCGGCGCGAGGGGGAAGCCTCCACGCGGCCCACAATGCGGCCTTCTATGCCGAATCGGGCGGCGATTTCGATCACCTTTTCGGCATATTGGGGTTTGAGGTAGATTTCCATGCGGTGGCCCATGTTGAACACCTTATACATTTCGGCCCAGTCGGTGTTGCTCTGCTCCTGAATGAGGCGGAAAAGGGGAGGCACGGGGAAGAGGTTATCCTTGATCACATGGAGGTTGTTGACAAAGTGGAGCACCTTGGTCTGCGCGCCGCCCGAGCAGTGAACCATGCCGTCGATTTCGGGGCGCATCTCGGAGAGGATGGCCTTAATGACGGGGGCATAGGTGCGGGTGGGGGAGAGCACGAGGCGGCCGGCGTCGAGGGGAGTGCCTTCCACAGGGTCGGTGAGCTTCACCTGACCGGAGTAGACAAGCTCCTGAGGCACCGCGCTGTCGTAGGTCTCGGGATATTTCTCGGCTATATAGCGGGCAAACACGTCGTGGCGGGCAGAGGTGAGGCCGTTGGAGCCCATGCCGCCGTTGTAGCTCTCCTCATAGGTGGCCTGACCGAAGGAGGCGAGGCCCACGATCACGTCGCCGGCCTGGATGTTGGCGTTGTTGATCACGTCGCTGCGCTTCATGCGGCAGGTCACTGTCGAGTCGACGATGATGGTGCGCACGAGGTCGCCCACGTCGGCGGTCTCTCCGCCGGTCGAATAGGCCGAGATGCCGAGCTCGCGCAGACGGGCGAGCAGCTCCTCGGTGCCGTTGATGATGGCGGCGATCACCTCGCCGGGAATGAGCATTTTGTTGCGCCCGATGGTCGAGCTGACGAGTATGTTGTCGGTGGCACCCACACATATCAGGTCGTCGATGTTCATGATGAGGGCGTCCTGGGCGATGCCTTTCCACACGCTGAGGTCGCCGGTCTCGCGCCAGTAGGCATAGGCCAGCGACGACTTGGTGCCGGCCCCGTCGGCGTGCATTATGTTGCAGTAGTCGGGGTCACCTCCGAGCACATCGGGTATGATCTTGCAGAAGGCTTCGGGAAAGATGCCTTTGTCAACATTTTTTATGGCTGCGTGAACATCCTCTTTCGAGGCTGACACGCCGCGCAGGTTGTAGCGTTGGTCACTCATAAGCGGGTAGATGGTGGATACACGTCTTTAGATTAACGTGGTGAATTATGATTATGTTTGATGAGGGGAGGGTTTTTTAACAGCTGTAAAGATGTGAGAAGTAATAAATCAGCTCCATGACCGCAAACACCGGGGCGGCAATCAGAAGGGAGTCTATGCGGTCGAGTATTCCGCCGTGGCCCGGGAGGATATGGCCGGCATCCTTCACTCCCTGCGACCGCTTGAGCATCGACTCGACGAGGTCGCCCCAGGTGGCGGCTATCGAGATGATTATGCCGGCTACGGCGCCGAATATCCACGTCGCGCCGCCCATAAACCAGGGCGTCATCAGCGCGCCTCCGGCGGCGGTGAACAACATTCCGCCCCAGAAGCCTTCCCAGCTCTTTTTGGGCGACAGGCGTTCGCAAAGGCGGTGGCGACCCATGAGCGAACCCACGCAATAGGCGCCGGTGTCGTTGAGCCACAGCATGATGAAGAGGGCGAGCACGGCCTTGGCCATGCCCATCGACGTCATGAAGCTGAGGATAAAGAGGGGAGCGACTATATAGACAGCGCCGGCCATCGAGGTGAGAAACACCGTCACGGCGGGAGCTTTGGCGCGGAGCTGCAGGGCGCTGCGCACCACAAACCATATCAATCCGAAACTCAGGCTCATCATCACACTTTTGCCGGGGCAGAGGGTGAGCGGCGCGATAAACATCACCACCCCCGCGATGTCGGTGACGTCGGTGGCGCAGAAGTTTCGGCCGGGTGTAAACAGATTGTGAAACTCATTTATCGCAAACAGAGCCAGAACGATTGCCAGCAACGGAAACGATACGGTCGGAGCGAAGAGCAGCGACCCTACTATCAGAGCCACATACACGAGTCCGGTTATTGAACGGGTGAAAAGCTGTTTCATCTCTATCGGTTTGACGGGGGATGGATTTTATTCAGCTGCAAAAATAATTAAAAATCCGCTTTCCACCCCCATAATTCTTCTTAATAATTACAAAAGAAAAAGGGAGTCTTGTCTCACGACAAAACTCCCAACCTAACATGTTGTAAAAGTGTATACAGGGATGTATCTTTAATTATCTTGGCGGAACGTATGGTTCACTCACCCATAGCGTTCTCAATAATTATCGCTTCTATGATCACGGCAACTCAGTGGTTCCCGTTTTCGTCTGCAAAGTTAGGGCATATTTTGACACTTTGCAAATTTTTCGGGGATTTTTTTGCGTTTCGACCCCAAAAAAATTACTT
>CAYLMR010000077.1:0-11487 GCA_964384885.1 uncultured Bacteroides sp. | reverse complement strand
AGGAAGTCGCCCCGGATAATGGGTGAAGTGTTCACCCTGGTCCCTGCATGTTAATAAGCATTGTGATTAAGCGTAGATAGTGTTTTTCAAAAGACTTTGATTAAGATAAAAGCTGAGTTAGAAAAGGTTTTAGAGTAGTTGGGGAGAGAGGGGTGTAAGTGACATAGGGATTATAAAAAGTGGCGTGTGTGTGTTTCGTAGTAGAAGATTAACTTTCTTCACAATCGGCTCGCTTAAGCTTCGTAGGCGTAGTCGGCAAACTGCTCCTGCAGACGCTGGCGAGCGAAGAAGATGCGGCTCTTGACGGTTCCGACGGGAAGATTCATCTTCTCGGCGATTTCGTTATATTTATAGCCGGCAACGTGGAGGTTAAAGGGTTCGCGATATTTCTCGTCGAATGAGTTGATGGCGAGAGTAATTTCGTTGACGGAGAAGCTGCCTTCGGGAGTTTCGAGGCCCGACTCCTGAGAGAGGTTGAGGTGGTAGTAGTCTTCGGTGGTGTCGACAACTGCCTGTGAACGGCTTGCGCGACGGTAGTTGTTGATGAAGATGTTGCGCATGATTGTGAACACCCAACCTTTGAAATTGGTGTTTTCGGCATATTTGTCAGCATTGGTGAGAGCTTTCACGGTGGTGTCCTGCAAAAGATCGTAGGCGTCGTCACGGTTGTTGGTGAGTGTGAGGGCGAAGTTGAGAAGATTGCTTTGCAATCCCATGAGCTGCTGGTTGAAGGTTGAGGTGGTCATTGTGATGAGTTTTTAAGGGGTTTGTGAAGATAATAGTTGAAAAGGTTTTTGTCGTTTGCGGTTCGTGTTACAAACCTTTGACAATGCAAAATTACTACCTTTTTGAATTATGCAAGAGTTTAAGTGTTAAAAATATGTTAAAATCGTAACAAAGTTGTTACAACTCTATGAATACTATTGATAGTCAAGAGATTATAGGTTGAGTCCTGTTACAAGAAAATCTGCATTTTTATAAAAATATTTTTGGTTGGCAATATAGTGGCGGTGATTCACGTTAAAATTGGGTAAGACTTCCTTAATATAATAAGGAGTGAAGCCGGAGGCTCCCACAGGTCTCCGACATGCTGAATCCAATCAACCGATAATCATATTTGATGAAACGATATAAGATATTCCGCTCACTGCCGGTGAGCGTGATTGCGGTGATGATGCTTGCGGCCGTGGCAATGTCATCTTGCCGGGCGCCCAAGCTCAGCGAGGCGCGCGAGCAGATGGCTCGCGGAGAATATTTCGACGCCTCGCGCACCTACCGCAAGGTCTATAATAAGCTCACCAAGCGCGAGGACCGCCCTCTGCGCGGCGAGGTGGCCTTTGAGATGGCCGAGTGTCACCGTATGCTCAACGAAAGCGCCCGCGCCGCCGCGGCCTATCAAAACGCCATAAGATATGGCTATCCCGACTCGACGGCCATACTCTATATGGCTGAAATGCTCCATGCCGACGGCAAATATGGCCCCGCTATCAAGGCTTATGAGGAGTTTCTCATGATGTCACCCGACAGCCGCGAGGCTCAGAACGGATTGAGAGGCGCCAAACTTGGTCAGGACACCAAGGGGAAGAAAACGCGTCATATCGTCAAGGCAGCCAAGCTTTTCAACTCGCGCAGGTCGGATTTCTCGCCGATGTTTAACGGCGATGTGCTCTATTTCACCACCACCAACGAAAAGGCCACCGGCGACAACAAGTCGGAAATCACCGGCATGAAGAGGTCGGACATCTGGATGGCCAAGAAAAACGAGCGCGGCGAGTGGCAACGCCCCGAGCCGGTGGAGGGTGAGCTCAACACCGAGCATGACGAGGGAATAATATCATTTTCACCCGACGGCTCAACCATGTATCTCACCCGCAGCGTGCGCAAACCCAACGCCCCTTCGGTGGTGGAAATCCACACCTCCCAACGCAGCGACGCCAAATGGAGCGCGCCGGTGAAATATGAGATAACTTCCGACACCGTTTCCTCTCACGGCCATCCCGCAGTGTCGCCGTCGGGCGATTACCTCTACTTCACTTCCGACATGCCCGGCTATGGCGGCAAGGATATCTGGCGCATCGGCATCAAGGACCGCACCGGCACTCTCGAAAACCTCGGCGAGTGGATCAACACCCCCGGCGACGAGTGCTTCCCCTATATGCTCACCGACTCGATAATGTATTTCGCCTCCGACGGCCATCCCGGCCTGGGAGGACTCGATCTCTTCAAGGCCACCCTCAATCCCTCCGGCTCATGGAAGGTTGAAAACCTCGGCGCCCCGCTCAATTCGCCCGGCGACGACTTCGGCATAACCTTCGAGACCCCGGGCAGGGAGGCAGGATTTTTCAGCTCCAACCGCGGCGACGCGCGAGCCTATGACCACCTTTATTCCTTCGAGCTGCCCGACCTCAAAATCACCATCTCGGGCTGGGTGCTCGACCATGACGAGGAGCCGGTGCCCAACGCGGTGATACGCATTGTGGGCAACGACGGCTCAAATCAGAGGGCTGTAGCCAAAAACGACGGCTCATTCTCCTTCCCGCTCGAAAGGGGCGTGAGCTATGTGATGCTCGCCGGCGCCAAAGGCTATCTCAATGCCAAGCAGGAATTTACCTCTGACATAGCCGAGGAGGATGCCGAATATAACGTTGACTTCATGCTCGCGTCGCTCTCCAAGCCCAACATCGTTGAGAATATCTTTTATGACTTCGACAAGGCCACCTTGCGCCCCGAGTCGACCGAGGCTCTCAACGAGCTGGTGACCATGTTGCGCGACAATCCCAACATCACCATCGAGATGGCCTCACACACCGACCGCGTTGGCTCTGACGAATATAACAACGCCCTTTCGGAGCGAAGGGCCAAGAGCGTGGTTGACTATCTCATTGCCGCCGGCATCTCGCCCGACAGGCTTAAATATCAGGGCTATGGCAAGACACGCCCCAAGAAGGTGACCAAGCGCATCAACAGAGAATATCCTCAGTTTGAGGTCGACACGGTGCTCGATGAGGAGTTTGTGATGTCGCTCAGCGATGAGGACCGCGAGGCTGCCGACCAGATAAACCGACGCACGGAGTTTGAGATTCTCTCAATCGACTATCAGATGTATTAATATCGGAGAGCCATGCAGCTGTTTCGCACACCCGTCACACCCGCCGCTCACAAGGGGTGGCTGTCACACTCCGACTCCATTCTCATGGTCGGGAGCTGTTTTTCCGACAACATAGGCCGTCGTCTCGGCGAGTCGCTTTTTGACGTTGAGGTAAATCCGCTCGGAGCCCTCTACAATCCGCTGTCGATTGAGGCTTGCGTGGAGCTCATCATGTCGGGGCGGGAGGTTGAGGAGAGCGAGCTGTTCTACCATCGCGGGGTGTGGAGGCACTTCATGTGTCACACCTCGTTGGCTCATCCCGACCGCAAAGCGGCTGCCGAAACTATCAACGCCCGGCTGCGGGAGGCGCGTAACCTCATCGGGCGCGGCCGCGAGGGCTCTCTGATTCTTGCGGTGACCCTCGGCTCGACCTATGCCTATATCCATAACGGTGAGGTGGTTGCCAACTGCCACACTCTCCCGGCGGGTGAGTTTGAGAGACGCCGGCTCTCGGTTGAGGAATCGTTTGGGGCGATAATGCGGGCTGCAAGGAGAATAGCGCGCGAAGTGCCCTCGCTCAAACTGCTTGTTACCGTCAGCCCGGTGCGTCACCTCGACGAGGGGCTCGAAGGCAATTCGCTCGGCAAAGCCACTCTGAGACTGGCAGCCGATCAAGTGGTTTCAGAGACCGGCAACGCCCTCTATTTCCCCGCTTTTGAGATTATGAACGACGACCTGCGCGACTACCGTTTCTATGCCGCCGATATGCGTCATCCCTCCGACGTGGCGGTCGAATATATCTATGAGCTTTTCGCTCAATCTCTTATGTCGGCCAACACGATTGCTCTTGCCGGTGATTGCCGCAAGTTGCTGAGACGCGCTTCCCACCGCCCTCTCAACGGTGCGCTCGGCGACCGGTCGCGCCAATCCGACCTCGAAGCGATGGCCGCCACCATTGCCAAAATCCACGCCCCTCTGCCTCCCCGCCTCTCCGCCCTCATTTCCAAATTGTTATCTCATAAGGATGACGGTGATTCCGTCGCCCCTCTCAACTGAATATGGCTAACTTCCACACCCTCAGCAACCTCGCCGCCATAGCCGGCATGTTGCCCCACTCGGTAATTCCCGCTCCCGACGCGCAGATAGAATATCTGCTCACCGACTCGCGCAGTCTCACCTTTCCCGAGTCAACGCTCTTTTTCGCTATCGAGACCCCCACGGGTGACGGTCACCGATACGTTCAGTCGCTCTATGACCGGGGCGTGAGAAATTTTGTGGTGAGAAAGCTGCCCGACAATCTTGCCCTCTATCCCGATGCCAATTTCATAGCGGTAGAGTCGCCGCTCAAAGCCCTGCAGGCTCTCGGCGAGGCCAACCGTAACCGCTGTGACTCGACTAAGGTTATAGCCATTACCGGCTCATGTGGAAAGACAGTTGTCAAGGAATGGCTCAATATGCTGATCGACAATGACAGGAAAGTGGCCCGCTCACCCCGCAGTTATAATTCGCAAATCGGTGTGCCGCTGAGCCTCTGGGACATGACGCCCGACCATGACCTCGCCATTATCGAAGCGGGCATATCGGTGAGCGGTGAAATGACCGCCCTAAGCCGCATTATCCGCCCCGAGATAGGCATTTTCACTCATCTTGGCCCACAGCATTCCGAGGGCTTTGAGAGTGACGAAGCGAAGGCCGACGAGAAAATGAAGCTTTTTGACAACTGCGAGGCACTCGTCTTTAATGCCGACGACGAGGCTGTCAGTGCCGCCGTGGACCGCTCAAAGTTCTCGGGTCGGAAGCTCGGTTGGTCAGCTTCGGGCAAGGATGCTTTTCTTAAGGTAACGGCCATCGACACCAACCGCATCGACTCCACAACCACCGTATGCTATGAGTGGAGCGGCGGCAAGGGGAGCTTCGTGATACCTTTTATTACCGACGGAAGCATCGAAAATGCCATAACCTCGCTTGTGGCAGCGCTTTATCTCGGCCTCTCGCCTGAGAAAATCGCCGCGCGGATGAGAGAACTCAAACCGGTCAACACCCGCCTCGATGTGCTCGAAGGGGTCAACGACTCGATTCTGATACTCGATAAATATACCTCCGACCTCAGCTCTCTGACTTCGGCCATTGATTTTGCCTCGCGCCGACTCACTCCGGGCCGCAAGCTTGCGGTGGTGGTGAGCGACCTAAGCGGCGACTCCACCCCCTCGCGTCAGCTTTATGAGAAGGTGGCCCGGCTGATGAAAAGCCGCGGGGTGAGCCGGTTGGTGGCCATAGGGCCGAAGTTCTGTGAAAACGCGTCGCTCTTTGGCGAGGGCGCTGAGTTCTATCCCGACACCGCTTCCTTCTCGTCGCGCGCCGTGGCCGACGATTTCAGCTCATATGTTGTGGTGGTCAAGGGGGCGCCCGAATTTCATTTCGAGGAGATAACCGACATGCTTGAAGCGCGTCAGCATCAGACTGTGCTTGAGGTCAATCTCGACGCCATGATAAGCAACTTCAACTGGTTTAAGTCGCACCTCAAACCCACAACCGGCATGATCTGCATGATCAAGGCCTCGGGCTATGGAGCGGGAGCGCTTGAACTTGCCAAAACCCTCCAGAGCTGTGGAGCTACCTATGCAGCCGTGGCTGTGACCGACGAGGCGATAGAGTTGCGTCGCGGGGGAGTGACCATGCCTATCATGGTGATGAATCCCCGCATGGACAACTACCGCGCCATGTTTGCTCATCAGCTTGAGCCCGAGGTTTATAGCTTTGAGTTGCTTGAGGATATGCTCCGCGCCGCGCGCCGCCACGGTTGCAAGAACTATCCTATCCATATCAAGATCGACTCCGGTATGCACCGTCTCGGCTTCAGATTGGAGGAGATTCCCCGCCTTGTGGAGATACTCAACTCTCAGAGCGAGCTGGTGCCCGCCTCGGTGTTCTCACATCTCTGTGTGGCCGACTGCCCCGAGGAGGATGCCTACACCATGAGCCAGTTTGAGTATTTCGACCGCTGTGCCGACATGCTCTGCGAGGGTTGCAAGTCGCGCAGGATTCTCCGCCACATCCTCAACTCCACAGGCATTGTGCGCTTCCCCGAACATCAGTATGACATGGTGCGCCTCGGCGTGGGTCTCTACGGTCAGAAAACTATGTGGGATGGCAGCCAGTCGGGTCTACGCCCCGTGTCGGCTCTCTACACCACCGTGATTTCCACCCGCCGCTGGCCGGCAGGCACCACCATAGGCTACGGGCGCCGCGGGGTGCTGAAAAGAGAATCGACCATTGCCACCATCCCCGTGGGTTATGCCGACGGCATAGACCGTCATCTCGGCAACGGGGGAATGAAGGTGTGGATCAACGGCAGTTATTGCCCCACGGTGGGTAATATCTGTATGGATGCCTGCATGATAGATGTCACCGATGTGGAGTGTCACACCGGCGACCGCGTTGAGATTTTCGGCCCGCACATCAATGCTGACCTCCTGGCCGAAGATCTCGGCACAATAAATTATGAGATTTTGACTTCGGTGAGCGACCGCGTGCGCCGCATCTACTACCGCGAATGATTCTCCTCTCAGTCGGCGATGAGATTGCGGTAGATGGCCGACAGCACTCCCACTCGCGGGTTGACCTTTGAGAAAGCGCTGTTTTCGCGGGTGGGGTTAACCCTGTTGCTCAGAAATATGTAGATCAGCTCCTTGTCGGGGTCGATCCAGAAGCATGTGCCTGTAAAACCGGTGTGGCCGTAGGTTTTCTTGCCGGCACCCACCTCGGCCATTGACTTATAATTGGCCGGCATGTCGAAACCGAGGGTGCGGTTGGCCGTAGGGCTTTTGGTGAGGGTGAAGAGTTTGACGGTTTCGGGCGAAAGTATCTCGGCGTCACCATATTTGCCGCCGTTGAGCCACATCTGAAAGAGCTTGGCGAGGTCGGTGGTGTTGCTGAAAAGGCCCGCGTTGCCCTGCACGCCTCCCGAGAAGGCCGCCAGCTCGTCGTGAACATACCCTCGGAGGGTCTGTTTGCGCATGAAGCGGTCGTTTTCTGTGGGGGCTATCTTCTCGGCGGGATAAAACGAGCGGGGATTATAGCCGGTGACGTTGGCGCCGATCGGGCCGAAAATTTCGGTCTCCACCCACTGGTCATGAGCCACTCCGGTGACGTTTTGCTCAAGCTCCATCAGCAGGGCGAAGTTGAGGTCGGAGTAATGATAGCTGTTGTTCTTGCGCAGGTTGGCGCGATAGACGCGGCTCATGATTGTGTCGAAAACATTTTCCGACGCATAGATTCCTTCGGCAATCTGCAGGGGGCGGTCGTCGGAGGGTTTTGATGAAATCAGGTCGCCGCGCAGCTTGGCATCACGGTTGCCGTAGAGCTTTGCGTTGATTCGGTAGGGATAGGCGGCCGAGGCAACAGCTTTGGTGATGGGACCGGAATAGCTCGCGGTGTCGAACATCACCTTATAGAGATTAAGAGTTGCGGGGAGGCCCGACTCATGATAGAGCAGCTGCTTGACCTTGATTTTCTCCTTGTCGGTGTCTTTGAGACCGGTGATATATTTCGAGGCGTGGTCGTTGAGGTCGAAGAGGTCTTCGTCGTAGGCGCGCATCAGGCCCGACACCGTGGCGGTGACTTTGGTCATCGAGGCGAGGTCGTAGATGGTTTCGGGTGTTACGGGCGAAGAGGAGTCGAAGCTGATGTTGCCATAGCATTTGTCAAGCACCACATTGCCCCCTTTGGCCACGAGCACCTGGCAGCCCGGCATGGCCTTCTCTTTGAGGGCGTTGCGGATCACCGAGTCTACCGCGGCGGTGAGGTTGCCGCTGAATCCCGCTTCCTGAGGCATGGCATATCCGAGGCGGCTCTTGGCGATAGTCTCGCCCTGACCCACTTTGGCCACTCCGCTGACATTCACCGGCATACGTCCGCTCACCTCTATGCCTCCAAACAGAGCCATCGCGGCGGCACGGCGCAGGGCGGGGGTGTCGTCATAGGCCACCACAAGCTCGTCGAGGGTTTCGAGGGTGCCGAATTGCGACATCTTGTAGGGGTTGATGAGAAAGACTGCTATAAGTTTGCGGGCCGATTTTCTGATTTTGTTGAATGACTCCACGGCCTGCTTGTCCGAGCGGGTTACCGCCACGATGGTAATATCGTTTTTGGCAATTGCCGAGAGCTGGGCGGCGGTCACAAGAGCGCCTTTCTCAACCCCTGCGGTCTCACAGGCCACATATTTGCGGCAGAGGTCGGAGAACTGGTTTGACGCCGGAGCGCCTACGGTCACCACACCCACGGTGTTGCTCTCAAGCTGAGGCACCGGGATGAGTTTATCCTTGTTGCTCAGCACAGTTATGGCTGCGTTGGCCAACCGTTGGTTGATAATATCGGCCGCCGGAGAGTTGATTTCGCGCGCAACTGTGGCTCGGTTGATCACCGGCTTGCGGCTGAGGCCGAGCGCATATTTATAGCGGAGCATTTTCTTGACGCGCGCCATCACCGAGGCCTCGTCGAGCTCTCCGGATTCTATCGCCTTGACCACGGCTGAAATGTCGGCAGAGGGATTGATGGGGCAGAGAAGCACGTCGGCACCCGCTTTGAGAGCGTCGACACAATTGTTGGTGGAGCCTACCCGCGCGCCCTGCATTTCGAGCGCGTCGGTGAAAATCATTCCCTTAAAACCGAGCTTATCCTTCAAAATGCCGGTCACGATAGGACGGCTAAGCGATGAGGGTGTGCCCGACGGGTCGAGCGACGGCACATTGAGATGGCCCACCATCACGCTCGACAGTCCCGCCTCGATATAATCCTCAAAAGGTTTGAAATCAACCTTTTCCATCTCGCTGCGGGTGTGGCTCACGGTGGGGAGAGTCTTGTGAGAATCAGAAGATGTGTCGCCATGGCCGGGGAAATGTTTGGCGCAGCTCATCACTCCGCCATCCTCCATGCCGGTAGCTACCGCCATGCCGAGCTTGCCCACGCGGCGCGGGTCTTCGCCGAAGCTGCGGTTGCCTATCACCGGGTTGAGAGGGTTGGAATTGACATCCTCCACCGGAGCGAAGTTGACCTGAATGCCGAGCGCGCGACACTCTCTGGCCAGCTCCTGTCCGTAGTCATAGAGCAGCTGAGTGTCGGTGATGGCTCCCAAAGCCATGTTATAGGGAAATCTCGGCGTGTCGGTGAGGCGCATCGCCAGACCCCATTCACCGTCGAGGGTAACCATGAGCGGCACTTGGGCTTCTTTCTGGGCAAGCGAGATGAGCGAGGCATAGGAGTCGACGGTGCCTTTGGCGAGCAGTATGCCGCCCACCTTGTCGACACCGACCGATTTTTTTACGGCGGCGCGACCCGCCTCGTTGTCGCTCACCACGAGGTGTGACACCACGAGCTGAGCCACGCGGTCGCGGGTGTTGAGGCTGTTGTAGACCGAGTCGACCCACATCTCCCCTTTCTTGGGGAGATTGTCGGCTGTCTGGGCCACCGTGGGTTGCTGGGGCAGCGGGGCGTTGCTGCCTGTCACCAGCATCATCATCACCGACGCAATGGCTTTGATTAATTCTAACATTGTGGCATTGAGTGTTAAGATTAATAATCAGTTATGTTACCGGGGTCGGTCATTCGGCGGGTTTCATACGCTCGCGGCTGTCGGGCTTGAGGTTGCCCCGTTTGCGCGAGCTTGCGAGATAGTTTATCACATCGTCATAAACCACCACGGGCGACGACGCTTTGAGCTTCGCGTTTCTGAACGACTCCATATAGTCGCCTCCGCCGGCAAGATAGTCGAGGGTAGCTAAAGTATAAGTGCGTGAAGGGTCGATTGGTTCACCGTTGATAACGATTTTCACACATTCGCCGATGGTGGGATCATATTCCACTTCCACCCCTTTGCTCACGGCGTCACCTCCGCGGCGTGCCATAACGTTGAGGCCCTCCATGAGGTCTTTGCCCGAAATTTCCAGCACTTGATAGCGGTTGTCAAACGGCAGCATCTCCATAATCAGCCCTTTGGTAATGTCGCCTTTAGGTATGCCGCATCTTATTCCACCCTTGTTGATGATGGCGAGGTCGATTTTTTGGTCATAAAGCTTTCGGCTCACCTCCAGGCAGATGTCGGCCATGAAGTTGAGCGATTCGGGCGATTTCTGCCCTATCTCGCGCGGTGACCGGCCTATCACGATCGACTTTATTGAGTCGACTTTCACCTGATAGGGAGCGATGATGCGGGTTATCGCCTCGGCATTGCTGTTGCCCGAGTTGTCAAACCGCGAGTCTACGGTGATGAGGCGTGAAGTCTTGGCGCCGTTGTCGAGGTCAAGCGTTATTTCGCCCACTGTCACACCCCCTTTGCCATTCTGGGCTATCAGCACCGTGTCGCCGGCGAGATTAACAATGCGGTTTGGGGGACACTCCGGGTCGGCGGGATTAATGTTGGTGTGGCTGTGCCCGCCTATTATAATATCTATGTTTTCGGTGTTGGCGGCGAGGTCTGTGTCGCCGGGGCCTGACAGCGATTTATAGCCGATGTGGGTAACGGCCACTACATAGTCGGCGCGCTCATTATGCTTGAGGTGCCAAGCCGTTGAGTTGGCGGCCTTGATTGGGTCGAGATACACCACACCTTCAGCGTTGGCATCTGCTATCATGCCGTGGGGCCGGAGATTGATGGCTATAAATCCTACCTTCTTGTCGCCATATTGCTTGATTGTGTAAGGAGCGAAGATGGTGTCGAGGGGAGTGGAGCGGAAGTCATAGTTGGTGGATAGCTTCTCGCCGGTCATCCGGCTCCAGTTGTCGGCTATTGATTGCATGCCGTTGTCAAACTCATGATTGCCCAGGATGCGGATGTCATAGCCCATTTCGTTCATGATCTTGCGCTCGGCCTCGCCGCCAAACAGAGTGAAAAACAATGTGCCCTGCACCGCGTCGCCGGCGTCGATGAGCACCACATTGTCGGCGGCGTTTCTCACGCTGTCGATCAGCACCATGCGCCTCTCCACTCCGCCGAGATTCTTATTGTTGGGGAAAATCTGCGAGTGGGTGTCATTGGTGTGGAGTAGCACCAGGCGGTTGTTTTCGGCCCCGACGCCCTGACTTAAAATCAGGGCTGCGGTTGCCGCAAGCGATATGATAGGTTTCATTATATTTAGGTGGATGGGATGTTGTGGAAATTGTGGAACTAAGCGCCGGAACTCGGCGCAAACACTACAAAGTTAACACAAATTCATCAAAAAAATCCCCTATTTCGGAAATTAGGTGGAAAATAGACCCCCATGTCGAAAAAAAAGAGCTGAAAAGTTTGGTGGATTCATGAAATAACCCTAACTTTGCACCGCAAAACGGAAAAGGAGTTTTCCTTATGCTTTTGGCTCATTAGCTCAACTGAATAGAGCATCTGACTACGGATCAGAAGGTTA
>CAYLMR010000076.1:0-11563 GCA_964384885.1 uncultured Bacteroides sp. | reverse complement strand
TCGGTGTTCTCGATGAGGATTTCCTCTTTCTCGCCGGTATAGGGGTCGGTGAACTGATAGCGGAGTCTGACACCCGATTCCACCTTGTTCACATTCTGACCGCCGGCGCCTCCCGAGCGGAAGGTGTCCCACGACAGCAGAGCCGGCTCGACCTTCACCTCGATGGTGTCGTCGACCAAAGGAGTGACAAACACCGATGCAAACGAGGTCATGCGCTTGCCCTGGGCGTTATAGGGCGACACCCTCACCAGACGGTGCACACCGTTTTCGCTCTTGAGATATCCGTAAGCGAAATCGCCCTCCACATTGATGGTGCAGCTCTTTATGCCGGCCTCATCGCCTTCGAGAAGGTTGGCCATCGAGGTCTTGTAGCCGTGGCTCTCACACCATCTCAGATACATGCGCATGAGCATCGAGGCCCAGTCCTGGCTCTCGGTGCCGCCGGCGCCCGAGTTGATTTTCAGCACCACGCCCATCTTGTCCTCCTCGCGGCGGAGCATGTTGCGCAATTCGAGATTTTCGATCTTGGCCATCGCGTCGGCATAGAGGGCATCCAACTCAGCCTCCTCCACGAGTCCCTCCTTGATGAAATCAAAGGCGAGCGAAAGCTCCTCAACGGCTTTCTCAACCTCCTCATAGCCCACTATCCAGGCCTGGAGATCCTTGATTTTCTTCATCTGCACCTGAGCCTCCTTGGGGTGCTCCCAGAAATCGGGCACATGGGTGCGGAGTTCTTCTTCCTCGACCTGAATTTTCTTGTTGTCGATGTCGAGATATTTCTTAAGCTGCTGGCGGCGTTCAATAGCCTCCTTAAGTTGTTCTTGAGTTATCATGATGGACGCTGTTTGCTATTTTTCCGCAAAGTTACTGCTTAATTTCCACCTGCCCAAAACATTTTAAGCCCATGGCCCTATTTTCGCGACACGGCTTAGGGTTGCGGATAGGTCATTATATAAAAATTTATTGTAACTTTGCAGCCGATCTGCCCCTAAGGGCTTAGAATGTTTCACCAACACCACCTCAATTTTGGATATCGACCCTCTTCCGGCCATGGATGCCTTTGATTTCATCACGGCCACCATCACTCTTTCGTCTTTAAATTTCACCACACCACAGATCATAACCCTGCTCCTCGCCCTGATGGCGCTGGTTGTGTCGGGGTTTGTGTCGGGCAGCGAGATAGCATTTTTCTCGGTCACCCCCTCCCAGCGCGAGGAGATAGAAGAAAGCACTCCCTCGGGTGAACGCATCATACGCATTCTCGACAAGCCGGAGCAGCTGCTGGCTACGATTCTGATAGCCAACAATCTGGTAAATGTAACCATCGTCATTCTCTGTAACTTTGCCCTCGGCCCGGTGTTTGAGGGCATGAGCGAGTTGTGGAGCTTCATTCTCCAGACGGTGTTGCTCACTTTCCTGATTTTGCTCTTCGGCGAAATTTTGCCCAAGCTCATGGCCAACAGCAACAACATCAAGTGGATCAACATGGCCTATGCGCCCCTCGGAGTGCTGATAACATTGCTTAAGCCCCTCTCGCGCCTGCTGGTGAAAAGCTCGGGCATTGTCAACCGCGTAGTCACCAAGCATGAGGAGGATCTCACCCCCGACGACCTCTCGAAAGCTCTCGAGATAACCGAAGTGGAGGCGCGCGACGACAAGCAGATGCTCGAAGGCATCCTGAAATTCGGCGACACCACCGCCGACCGCATCATGACCCCGCGCGTCGACATAACCGGCATAGAATATGAGGATGATTTCAACGAGGTGCTCAGGGTGGTGAGAGAGAGCGGCTATTCCCGCCTGCCGGTCTATGAAGGGAGTCAGGACAATATCAGGGGCATACTCTATTCGCGTGACCTGCTGCCATATATCGGCACCGACACCACGGGCTTTGATTGGCACACCCTGCTGCGCGAGGCCTACTATGTGCCCGAGTCGCGCATGATCGACGACCTGCTTGAGGATTTCCGCAGCCGACACATTCACCTCGCGGTGGTGGTCGACGAGTTTGGCGGCACCTGCGGCATAGTGACTCTCGAAGATGTGCTCGAAGAGATTATCGGCGACATCAACGACGAGTATGACGAAGAAGAACCCACCTACAAGCGTCTGGCTGACAACACATTTGTGTTTGAGGGAAAGACCGAGTTGGGCGAGTTTTTCGATATCACCTCGCTCAACGAGGAGGATTATGCCGAAGTGACCGAAGACTGCGAGACCCTTGCCGGCATGTTGCTCGCCATTAAGGGTGATTTCCCCAAAGAGAAGGAGAGCCTCGTCTATGGCCGCTGCCGCTTTCTGATTCTCGACATTCAGGGCCACAGAATTGCGAGCGTGAGGGTTAAGGTGATGGACGAAGTGCAAACCCCCTTACCCGCCCGTCAATGAACCTCCCCCTCCCACAGTTTGCTGCGATTTTGCTCTCGGCTCTGCTGGCATGGGGCTGTAAAAGCGGCTCTGCCACGGGCGATGACCATGCCGCCGTGCCCCTCCCTCCCGCCTATCCCCGCATAGAGACTTATGCTCCCCGCTATCAGCCCGCGGGGCAATCGGGGTTTGAGGCTAACGCCATGGCCGAAGCCACGGTTGAGCAAAAGGATAACGGCGTGGAATGGATCACATTGGCTTATAAACGGTTTGGCGCCACTCTCCATGTGAGCTACCACCCCGGCCTCACCCCCGGGAAAGCTGAAGAGATGTGGCTCAACCGCATTGACCGTATGCAGCTCAACTCGGGAGGGCGACAGTCGGAGATACTCACCGCCGACACCCCCGAGGGTTGGAACCTCTCTATCTTCATCACCCCGCAGGGCTCACCCACGCCGGTGCAGTTTGTAGCCACAGGTTTGCGTGGCGGTAAACCGGCCATCCTCACGGGGGGCGTAAACCTCGGAGTGACACCCGCCTCGGCCGACAGCATCAGCCCGGTGATAGAGATGTTTACCCGCGACATTATCCACGCCGTCAACGCCATGCCCCATGACTGATATACCCACCGGCATAGAGGGAGTTAGCCTCACCGTAGCCCCCATAGACCAGACTCCCGGCCTCACCCGCCGTCAGCGCGAAACCGCCGCCGTCGCCACCATCCTCCCCCACCTCATCACCCATCACTATAACCTAATACACACCCCTTCGGGAGCGCCGCGACTTGTCTATGCGGATGGACTCACCGCTCCATACATCTCAATAAGCCACAGCCGCGAGTTAGCCGCCGTGGCTCTGTCTACCAACCTCCCCATCGGCATCGACATTGAGAAACCACAGGAGCGACTCAGCCGCATCGCTCATAAATTTCTCGCGCCCGGCGAACAGGGCGGCGACCTCGACCACCTGCTCAAGCTCTGGACAGCCAAAGAAGCCGTCTTCAAAGCCGCCTCCCTCCCCGGCCTCCTCATCCCCAGCATCTCCGTCAACCCCTCCACCTCCACCGCCTCCATCCTCCCCACATCTATAAATAGCACCCCCACAGCCGCCCCCACCGGGGGCACCCCCCTCACCTTCACCCTCAAATGGCTCCCCCACGCCTCCCACCTCATCGCCCTCGCCCTCCCCACCAAATAACCCCACCAACACCCCCAATAAATCTCACCTCTGAAGCTAATATTAGATACGCAACCCGTGGTATATCTTTTATCACCAATCAAATACAATTCGTCAACAACTTGTTGACGATTTTCGTCAGCAAGTTGCTGACGATTTTCCTCACCAACTTGGTGAGGAATTAGAGGAAGTGGTGGTGGTCGAATGGTGGAGGTGATTTCAGCAAGGTCTTTTTAAAATTCTGTGTTAGTTGAACTTGTAATTCGGCAAGAGTCGTTGACGAAATTCGTCACCAAGTTGGTGACGAATTTGAAATGCCAATTGATTTTGGCCGTCTCCCATGATAAAATGTCGGGTTGAGCGCCAAATCCACATTAGTAAAAAATTAGAGCAGCCAAAAAATATTCACGCCAAGGCATAGCCCTAATCTCAGAAAAATCACTACTTTTGCATCTAAGTAACTAATATCTGAAAATGACCTCAGATGCCACCCGGATTTTTTCTTTTTTCGATATGGCAAAGAAAACAAAATCATATTCACAGGTACAGGCAACCGATCAACTCGAACAACTTTTCAAACTCTACGCTAAAATGACCAAGAAATGAAAGGGTTTCTCAAAATAGCCGGAAATTATGCTGATTGGAATGTTTATAGAAAGTCAGTGATAATTTGCGACGTTACGGAGCTGTTTATTAACAGAGCTTTGCCGCGAGGTTCACGCACACAAGACCAAATGCGCCAAGCGGCTCGCTCTTGCAAACAAAATATCGTGGAGGGGTGTAGCGACAGCACTGTCTCGGCAGAGATCTGCATCAAACTTTTAGGTATTGCCCGAGGTTCGGTGAGGGAGTTGCTTGAAGATTATAGCGATTATCTCCGGCAAAATGATTTAGAGATTTGGGCGGCTGAGGACCCACGCACGATCTCTACCCGGCAGTACTGCATTAGAAATGATGACCCAAGAGATTTTGTAGCCAAATGCCGTGAACGCTCAAATGAGACAGTGGCCAATATAATGATTACTCAAATCCGCCAAATAGATGCAATGCTTGCCAAGGTATTAAAGAAATTAGAAGCGGAGTTTCTTGCCCAAGGCGGTATAAAGGAGGCTATGACAGCAGCCCGCAAGAAATACCGAGGTTATTAATCTTATTGATTATAAGCCTTATAAATCTTATAAAAAATTCACTCTCTTAGAAAAAAATATTGAAAGCGGAACAATCTGTGTATTAAGGTCAAACTGTTGCAGAAAATGCAACAGTCGGGGTGAGGGGTTGAAAAGCTTTAGTAAAAAAGATTAAATGTGGGGTGGGAAAGTTGGGAGGGTGTTGGTAGTTTGGCGGGGAATGATTATTTTTGCAGTCGCGTTTGTCCGGACGGCCGCGCCGGATTGACCTCATCAACCCGAAGATTGAAGCAACTGACCGGCCTCGCCGGATTGACCTCATCAACCCGAAGATTAAAGCAACCGACATATCGCGCCGGATTGGCCCATCCCCACGATGATTGAAGTAACCGACATATCACGCAGCTTTGCGCAGCTCAAGGTGCTTAAGGAGATAAATCTCACCGTTGAGCGCGGCGAGATTCTCTCGATAACCGGTCCCAGCGGAGCCGGCAAGACCACTCTGCTCCAGATCATCGGGTCGCTCGACCGCCCCGACAGCGGAAGCGTGAGATATGATTCGACCGACATCTTCACTCTCAACGACCGGAAGCTGTCGCGATTTCGCAATGCCAACATAGGGTTTGTGTTTCAGAGCCACCACCTTCTCCCCGAGTTTACGCTTGAGGAAAATGTGGCGATGCCCGCCCTCATCGGGGGCACGTCGCGAAGCGAGGCGCTGAGCGAGGCGCGCCGTCTGCTCGACTATCTCGGTTTGAGCGATAGGTGCTCCCACCGCCCTTCGCAGCTGAGCGGCGGAGAGTGCCAGCGTGGAGCTGTGGCCCGCGCGCTTATCAACAAGCCCGCCGTGGTGCTTGCCGACGAGCCTTCGGGCAGTCTCGACTCGCAGGGGCGGCAGAATCTCCACAAGCTGTTTTTTGATCTCCGCAGAGATTTCGGCCAGACATTCATAATCGTTACCCACGATGAAACCCTCGCCGCCATGGCCGACCGGCGCGTAGTGATGGCCGACGGCCGGATTAACCGCATCGACACACTCCGCGCTCTCTAACAGGCGGCTAACATCAACCACTATCACGACACAATGAAACAATTACTATCATTTCTCTCGATCGTTTCGCTGCTGATTGTTCTCGGTCTCAGTTCATGCAACAAGGAGGATGACAACATTCAGACCCTCCCCACCTATATGGATATGGTGACCTATGCCGAGCAGAGCGGCGACAACGCGGTGTTTACCTTTCAAGTTTCACAAAATGCTCCCCTCACCACCCTCGTCGCCCCGGTGACATTAAATCCCGATGTGGTGAAGCTCAACACCCGCCTAATCATCGGCTATAATGTGCCCGAGGGGGTGAAATATGGCGAAAGCACCACCATCGAGCTCAAAAGCGCCTCGCTGATTTATAACGACACCGTTGAAATCGATCCGATAGCCGACTACCCCATGTGGGGTGTGGCCAACATCAATGTGCTGAAACTTTGGCTCACAGGCCCCTATCTCAACCTCGCCGCCTACACTCCCTCGGCAAGCTATAAGACTGAGGTTGTGATGATAGCCGACAAACCTACCCTCACCGACGACGTGGTGAAAATCTATGCCGTCTATAACAACAACAGCGCGTCGGGCGCTCCCCTCACCCGCGAATACTACGCCTCCTATAATCTCTCCGACCTCTTCGCCCTCGCTCCCGGAATGAAGAAACTCACCGTCTACTATCCCGGCGGCAAACATATCGACTTTGACATCAAGGCCGACCTCACCCCCGCCAACTGACTTCCCGCGACAATTAATTCACTAAAAATCAACATAACTCTAAAAACAACATAATCATGGAACCCAAGAAAAACGAACTGAAAATAGAACTCACCCCCGAAGTAGCTTCAGGCATCTATGCCAACCTCGCAGTGATCAGCCACTCACCCAACGAAATGTTTGTTGACTTCATCACCGTGGCCCCCAACATGCAGCAGGCCAGAGTGCAGAGCCGCATCATCATGACTCCCGAAAATGCCAAGAGCCTTCTCTTCGCCCTCCGCGACAACATCTCGAAATATGAGAACACCTTTGGCGAAATCACTCCCAAAACTCCCGTTCAGAACACCAACGACAAGGGCAACGGTTCTATCCCCAACCCCTTCATCAACGGCGGCAACGCCTGATAACCCTCCCGCGAGGCTTTAAAACAGATTCTATCCCCATCCTCTTTTTTCAATCCCCCACCCACACGACCATGGACTCCAACCAGCTATTCATTTACAACTCTCTCACCCGTCGTAAAGAGCTTTTCAAACCCATTCATCCCGGCAAAGTCGGCCTGTATGTCTGCGGCCCTACGGTCTATGGCGACGCTCATCTCGGCCACACACGCCCCGCAATCACCTTTGACGTGCTGTTGCGCTATCTCACATTTCTCGGCTATAAGGTGAGATATGTGAGAAACATCACCGATGTGGGCCACCTTGAGCATGATGCCGATGAGGGTGAGGATAAGATTGCCAAAAAAGCGCGCCTCGAGCAGCTTGAGCCGATGGAGGTGGTGCAGTATTACCTCAACCGCTACCACAAAAACATGGAGCAGCTCAATGTGCTGCCCCCCTCCATCGAGCCTCACGCCTCGGGCCACATCATTGAGCAGATCGAATATATCAAGAAGATTCTCGAAAGCGGATATGCCTACGAGAGCAACGGCTCGGTGTATTTCGATGTGCCCAAATATAACGCCGACCACAAATACGGCAAACTATCGGGCCGAAACATCGACGAGCTCCTCGCCACCACCCGAGCCCTCGACGGCCAGGAGGAGAAACACAATCCCGCCGACTTCGCCCTCTGGAAAAAAGCCGCTCCCGAACATATCATGCACTGGCCCTCACCCTGGAGCGAGGGATTTCCCGGCTGGCACCTCGAGTGCAGCACCATGGGCGAGAAATATCTCGGCACACCTTTCGACATCCACGGCGGAGGCATGGACCTCAAATTCCCCCACCACGAGTGTGAGATAGCCCAGTCGGTGGCCCACAACGGCCACGACTCGGTCAACTACTGGATGCACAACAACATGATCACCATCAACGGCCAGAAGATGGGCAAGTCGCTCGGCAACTTCATCACCCTCGACCAGATGTTTGAGGGCTCCCACCCCCTGCTCTCGCGTGCCTACTCACCCATGGAGATCAGATTCTTCATTCTCCAGGCTCACTATCGCGGCACCCTCGACTTCAGCGACGAGGCCCTGCAGGGCGCTCAGAAAGCCCTCGCAAGACTGCTCGAATGCTATCAGCGTCTGCAAAACCTCACACCCTCCTCAACCGCCACACCCGAACTCCTCGCCAAAGTCAACGCCATTGCCGAAAAATGCAAGGAAGCGCTCGACGATGACCTCAACACCCCCATCGTGATAGCCAACCTCTTTGAGGCCTGCTCGATTGTCAACAACATCAACGATGGCCGCGAACCCGCCGACGAGCCCACTGTCACCGCCCTCCAAAATCTTTTCGACACCTATATGATAGCTATTCTCGGCATCGAGCCCGCCTCGTCGGGCGCCGCCGGCAAGGATGACACAGCTCCTTTCCGCAAGGCTGTCGACCTTCTGCTCGACCTCCGCAGCAAAGCCAAGGCCGAAAAAGACTGGGCCACCAGCGACATGATACGCGACCGCCTCTCGGCCCTCGGCTTCGACATCAAAGACACCAAAAACGGCTACGAGTGGTCGCTTAAATAACCCTCCCCTCAGGGAGCCGTAACGGTGGCTTAAAATTATTGGCGGGTCGCGCAATATCACCCCCGGGGTTTACGTTCTATTGTGTGATGAACTACGCATTTACACATACTCTCCACAAGATATTGCTTATAGCCGGGGTGTTGATTTTAGCCTCGGTCAAGCCCTTATCGGCCTTTAATGCCGATACCTATACCGACACTTCAGTGCTTGCCTCGGGCAAATGGGTGGCTGTCGACGTGGCCGAAAGCGGCCTGCAGCTCATTCCGACCGAGACACTCAGGGCGATGGGTTTCAGCGACCCGTCGAAAGTGGCGGTATATGGCTATGGTGCGCCTCGCATCTCCGATTATCTCGCGCTCGAAAACTATCGCGACGACCTGCCTCAGGTAGGTTCGGTCATGACCTCACGCGGATTGGTGTTCTATGGCTCGGGGCCCGTCAACTGGTCGTTCGGGTCTCAATCGCGCCTGCTCCACACCCGCAATCCCTTTGCCGTAGCCGGAAGATACTTTCTCACAGAGCAAACCGACCGGGGCTCTGCATCTCTCTCCTCAATCGCTCGTGAGAATACTCTTCCGGTTAACGGCTCTGATATGTCTAAAAGCTTCATCCAGCCCCTGCTGCATGAGCTTGAAGAGATTTCGGCGGGCGAAAGCGGCCACGACCTGCTGGGCGAAGATCTGCGCTACACCCCCTCACGATCATTCACCTTTTCGCTTCCCGACAGGGTGGCGGGAGAGCCTGCGTGGGTTCAGGTGAGATCGGTGGCCAACATCGGTTCGGCCGCCACGATCGACTATACCGCCAACAATACCCCCGTAGAGGGAAAATACAGCATCTATGCCAGCGGTCAGCACACCTACGGCTCCCGCGGCCTGCATAACTTTTCGGTGGCTGAGCCGGGCGACCGCCTCACCCTCGGCATGAAATTCAATCCCGGCGGCACCGTGTCGCTGGCTCGTCTTGACTATATCATCGTCAACTATCCGCGCGAGCTGCGTATGCCCTCGTCGGGAGTGCTCGAATTTACCCTCACCACCTCGGAGGCCTCGCTGGCCAACGCCACCGCCTCGACATGTGTGTGGGACATAACCGACCCCGTCAACCCGATTGAAATCTCGACCGTGATGTCGGGCAACACCGCCACATGGCATTCCCCCTACGGCCCCGACCGCAGATATGTGGCCTGGAATCCCGACGCCACCCTCCCCCGCCCCGAGTCGGCGGGCACGGTCGCCAATCAGAATCTCCACGACCCCTCCTCTCAGCCCGACATGGTGATTTTCACCCCCTCGGCATGGAAGGCTCAGGCCGAACGAATCGCCAACCTCCACCGCAACGACCCCGTTGAAGCCCTCGACGTGATGGTAGTGGAGGTCGAGAAGGTCTACAACGAATTTGCCTCGGGAGCCGCCGATGTGTCAGCCATGCGCCGTATGCTCAAGATGATCTACGACCGCGGCAACAGCGCCGGCCACCCCCTGCGCTACGCCCTGCTGCTCGGCCGCGCCACCTACGACAACCGCAACCTCACCCGCGAGTTCAGCGCCCTGCGCCACACCTATCTCCCCACCTGGCAGAGCGATGAAAGCCTCTCGACCTTCGACTCCTACAGCTCCGACGATATTCTGGCGTTTCTCGACGACAACTCGGGCCTGCGCCCGTCGTCCGACCGCCACTGCATCGCCATAGGCCGTATTCCCGCCTCGTCGCTGGCCTCGCTCACCTCCTATGTCAACAAACTCGAGACCTATCTCTCGCCCGGCTATCAGGATGATGCCGTGTGGAAAAACCGCGTGCTCCTCGTGGCCGACGACGGCAACTCAGGGCGCCACACCGAGCAGACTGAAACTCTCGAAGCCAATTTCCGCTCAACCGACGGCGGCAAACGCATGACCTATACCAAAGCCTATATCGACGCTTTCCCCCTTGTGGGAGGCACCTGCGAGGGAGCGCGCGAGCGTATGCACCGCTCACTGTCGGAGGGTGTGATGTGGTGGAACTTCATCGGTCATGCCGGCCGTAACTTCCTCACCGGCGACAATATGCTCACCCTCAAAGACCTCTCGGCGCTCTATCTCAAGAAGCAGCCGGTGTTTTGCGGTTTCACCTGCTCGTTTGCCCGCTGGGACGGCATCGACCCGTCGGGCTCGGAGATAATGGTGATGAGCGAAACCGGAGGCGTGATCGCCGCCCTCAGCGCCACCCGCGAGGTGATGATCGAAGATAACGGCTATCTCAGCGCCGCCCTCGGTCTCGAAGCTTTCCGCCCCGGCGACAACGGCCTCCTCCCCACCCTCGGCGAAATAATGATGAGAGCCAAAAACCGCCTCTCGTCGCCCAATGGCTCCTCCAACTCCAACAAACTCAGATATGTCACCGTGGGCGACCCCGCCATGCGTCTTGCCGCTCCGTCGCTCAAACTCACCGTCGAGACAATCAACGGCGAGAAGGTGCCTGAAAATGATGACCCCTCTCAGGCCGATTTCCCCGAAATCATGGCGCGTCAGAATGTCGTGGTGGCCGGCCATGTCGCCTCGCCCGACGGCAGCAGGCTCGATAACTTCAGCGGCCTCATCAACGCCCGCCTCTATGATGCCGAATATTCCACCACCTCGTCGGGCCGCACCACCGCGCTCGACGGCGAGGGTAAACCGGTAACCTTTGAGGAGCAGGGTTCGCTGCTCTTTGCAGGGCGCGACTCTGTGGCCAACGGACGTTTCGCCATCCATATCCCCATGCCCGCCGAAGTGGCCGACAACTACCGCCCCGCCGCCCTTTCGCTCTATGCCTCGTCGACCGACGGAAGGGAAGCCATCGGCTGCAATCGCAATTTCTATGTCTACGGCTATGACGAGACCGCCGAGGCCGACACCTCCTCGCCCACAGTTGATTATGCCTACCTAAACCACTCGTCGTTTAAAAACGGCGACGCCGTCAACCCCTCACCCATGTTTATAGCCGGAGTGAGCGACAATGTGGGCATCAACCTCTCGGCAGCCGGCGTGGGCCATCAGATGACCCTCAAGCTCGACAACTCAACCACCTATTCCGACCTCTCGCTCTACTACACCCCCTCGGGCTCATCAACCCCGGGCGGCACCCTCGCCTATCCCCTCACCGACCTCCCCGCCGGTCAGCACACCCTCACCTTCAAGGTGTGGG
>CAYLMR010000075.1:0-11722 GCA_964384885.1 uncultured Bacteroides sp. | reverse complement strand
GGCGGAAGAAGAAGGTCATCAGCAGGGTGGCGATGTGGCTGCCGTCGACATCGGCATCGGTCATGATGATGATCTTGTGGTAGGCGATTTTTGAGATGTTCACCTCCTTGGGGTCATCCTCGGTGCCGATGGTGACACGCATGGCTCTGAACATGGCGGTGATTTCCTGATTGTCGAAAATCTTGTGGTCCATGGCTTTTTCGACATTGAGGATTTTGCCTCGCAGCGGGAGAATGGCCTGATAGGTGCGGTTGCGGCCCTGCTTTGCGGTGCCGCCCGCCGAATCACCCTCGACGAGGAAAAGCTCGCAATCCTCAGCCGTGCGGCTTGAGCAGTCGGCAAGTTTGCCGGGCAGGCCACCTCCTGCGAGGGGGCTCTTGCGCTGTATCTTCACGCGGGCGTTATAGGCGGCATGACGGGCCTGGGCGGCGATAATCACCTTTTCCACAATGGTCTTGGCCTGGCGGGGATGCTCTTCGAGATAGTTTCTCAGAGCCTCGCTCACGGCGGCGTTGACGGCGCCCATCACCTCGTTGTTGCCGAGCTTGGTTTTGGTCTGGCCCTCAAACTGAGGCTCCATCACCTTGACCGACACAACAGCGGTGAGACCCTCGCGGAAGTCGTCGGAGGAGATGTCGATCTTGAGCTTTTCGAGCATCTTGTTGTCTTCGGCATACTTTTTGAGAGTGGTGGTGAGACCGCGGCGGAAGCCGGTGAGGTGTGTGCCGCCCTCGATTGTATTGATGTTGTTTACAAACGAATAGACGTTTTCGTTGTAGGTGTTGTTGTAGGTCATGGCCACCTCAACGGGTATTCCGGCACGCTCGGTGTTGAGGTGAATCACGTCGTTGATGAGGCTCTCTTTGTTTGAGTCGATATATTCCACAAACTCCTGCAGACCGCGGGCCGAATAGAACACCTCCTTGCGGGGATTGCCCTCGGCGTCTAAATGGCGCATGTCGGTGAGGGTGAGGGTGATACCGGCGTTAAGAAAAGCGAGGTCGCGCAGACGGCTGGCGAGAGTGTTATAGTCGTAGACTGTCTCGGTAAAGATCGAAGCGTCGGGACGGAAGGTAACCGTGGTGCCGGTAGAGTCGCTCTCACCGATTATCTGCAGCTCGCTGGTGGGCTTGCCGCAGCTGTATTCCTGCATGTAGATATGGCCGTTTCTGCGAACCTCGGCACGCAGATAGGTCGACAATGCGTTGACACACGACACACCCACACCGTGGAGGCCGCCTGAAACCTTATATGAGCTTTTGTTGAACTTACCGCCGGCATGGAGCACTGTCAGCACCACCTCAAGGGCGCTCTTATGCTCTTTTTCATGCATATCGACGGGAATACCGCGACCGTTATCCTCAACCGTGATTGAATTGTCGGGATTGATAATCACATTGATGTGAGTGGCAAAACCGGCAAGGGCTTCATCTATCGAGTTGTCAACCACCTCATAAACCAAATGGTGGAGACCTTTCACGCTGATGTCGCCGATATACATGGCGGGGCGTTTTCTCACAGCCTCGAGGCCTTCGAGCACCTGAATACTGCTGGCACCGTATTCCTCGTTATCGAGATGGTCGTCTTTTAAAATATCTGACATAGATATCTGTAATTTATTGTGTTTTCTTGATCTTCCGGGATTGGCCGAAAGCGCATTTTCGCTTCGGATTTGACTACAAAATTACTCATTTTTTCTGACATAGGCAAACATCCCCCTCCTTTTTACACATATAATATATTAGGGGGTGTGAGCGTTATTACTTCAGGCCGCAACCGGGCGCGATGACCGTAATTACTCACCCGAAATTTATCTGAGGGTTGATTCAACCTTTGGGGTGGATTGATTGTTTGATTTACCAACAGCCAAAGTTGATTGCCCCCTCATCGCCCGAAGGCTCAAAAAGGTCTATTTTGTCGAATTTTAGCATTTTTTATTAGAAATGTAATCTTTTGATGAGATATTTGACCTAACTTTGCGGATGATTTTGGAAAATCAGCTTTCCCGCCGTCGCTTCCGGTCGCCAAAGCTCTGGCTTTTAGCGGCAAAGAAACGGCAGACTAACCGAAATTCATTTTAATTTTAATTTTTATTTAATCATGTCAGAAAAAAATATCGATCGCATAAGCTATGCCTTAGGTCTGAGCATGGGTAACAACTTCCGCTCAAGCGGCATAGATAAACTCAATTTCGAAGACTTCGCAGCCGGCGTTAAGGCTGTATTTACCGGCGAAACTCCCGCCATGACCTACGACGAGGCCAAAGAGGAGATACGCAAATTCTTCACCGAAATGGAGGAGCGTCAGAAAGCTCAGGCTGCCGAAATGGGCAAAATCAACGCCGAGGCCGGCAAAGCCTATCTTGAAGAAAACGGCAAGCGCCCCGAGGTTAAGACCACTCCCTCTGGCCTCCAGTATGAGGTGATCGAGGAGGGTAGCGGTGAGTCACCCCTCCCCACCGACCAGGTGGAGGTTCACTATACCGGCCGCCTCATCGACGGCACAGTGTTTGACTCATCAGTTGACCGCGGCATGCCCGCCACCTTCGGTGTAACCCAGGTTATCCCCGGATGGGTTGAGGCTCTCCAGATGATGAAGCCGGGTGCCAAATGGCGTCTCCACATCCCCTCCAACCTTGCCTATGGCGCTCAGGGCGCAGGTCCTATCGGCACCAACTCAACTCTTATCTTCGATGTAGAGCTTCTCAAAGTAATCAAATAATCAATCATACATCAATAATTTCTATTAAAAATTTCTTATGAAAAAGTTTGTTTTAGCACTTGGCGCCGTTGCCATGCTTGGCATGACTGCCTGTAACTCAGGCTCATCTTCAAGCTCAAACGGCTCCGATAGCTTTGGCGACTCACTCTCTGTGGCCTTTGGTGTGGCTCAGGGCGGTCAGTTTGCCCAGATGATCGAAAACAACTTCACCGACGAGCAGAAAGCCAAATTCAACAAGGAGTCTTTCCTTCGCGGCTTCAAGCAGGTGCTCATGGCCGATACCGCCGACATGGCTTATCTCCAGGGCATCAACACAGGTATGCAGATGTTCCAAAGCATCATGGCCTGGGAGCAGCAGGGTGAGATTTCGGTAAACCGCAACCAGCTCTACTCAGAGTTTGCCAAGAGCTTCAAGGGTGAAGTCAACGACGAAAAGATCGCTGCCGACGCCGCCGAGCTTCAGACTCTCTTCAACCAGCTTCAGGTGCGTATGCAGACCATCATGGCCGAGCGTCAGCAGGAAGCTGCCGCCAAAGCCAACGCCGAGGCTGAGGAAAACACTCAGAAAGGCGAGGCTTATGTGGCTGACCTCAAAGCTAAAGACAGCTCAATCCAGACCACCGAGTCAGGCCTGAGCTATAAGGTTATCAAACAGGGCACCGGCGCTCTTCCCAAGGGCGACGACGAGGTGAAGGTTATCTATAAGGGCAACCTCATCGACGGCACCGAGTTTGACTCATCAAAGGGCGAGGCCGTTGTGTTCGGTCTTCAGCAGGTTGTGCCCGGCTTCAGAGAGGGTCTGCAGATGATGAACCCCGGTTCAAAATACATTCTCTACATCCCCGCTTCGCTTGCCTATGGCAATCAGCCCGCAGGTTCGATTCCTCCCGGTTCGACCCTGATTTTCGAGGTTGAGGTTACTGATTTCAACAACTAATCTCCACCTCCGCTCCAACAAGAGCATTTCTTTTTTAAATTTCTACGCTATACACCGCGACCCGGCATGTCCGTTATCGGATAGCCGGGCCGCGGTGCTTTTATATCTGTGTGAGCGGGGGTGTCAGTTCATTGTGAGAGTCACCCCTTCCACGGGGTCAACGCTCAGGGTGGCGCGGCTGCCCAATATCACCGGCATATTCCCCTCAAAATGACCTATCGGCGCGTCATAGGCCACCGGATAGTCATAGGGCGCGGTCATCTCGGCTACAAGCTCCTCAACCGACTGATGGTTGGCATCGGGCCCGGTGCCGGTAAATTTCCCCACAATCAGTCCTTTGAGATTGGCGAGCACACCGGCCAATCTGAGCTGCCACAACATTCTCTCTATTTTATAGAGCGGCTCGTTGATATCCTCGATCACCATAATGGTGTGGGGTTGGAGCATGGAATATGGTGTGCCCATCAGGGCGGTGAGCACGGCGAGGTTGCCTCCTGCGAGTGTTCCCTCTCCGCGGCCCGGTCGGTTGAGGGGATGAGATGCAAATGTCAGCTCGTCTTTTCCCTCAAAAAGCTGTCGCCTCAAGGCCTCGACAGGAGCCGAGTCAACACCCAATTGCGAGAGATAGCGCCCCATTGGGCCGTGAATCGACTCCACGCGGTGGGTAAACCACAGCGCATGTAGAGCCGAGATGTCGCTGAAGCCCACAAGCCACTTGGCATTTTCGCCTATCGGCAGACGGTCGAGCCGGGGCAAGAGGCTCACGGCGCCAAAACCTCCGCGGGTGCAGAAAATCGCGTGAATATCTTTACTGAGAAGCGCCGTCACCATGTCGTTGAATCTCATGTCGGCAGTGCCCGCATAGGTGCCGCTGCGCTCAAGCGCCGAGGGCATTATCATGGGCGAAAGGCCCAGTTTGCGCAGGGTCTCCACCATGCCCGACACATATTCGGGGCGCACGGCTCCCGATGGCGACACAATCGCCACCTTGTCGGCAGGTTGCAGAAGTCGGGGTAATCGCATATTTTCTTCTGTTTAAACTACCTGAACTTCCACTCCGGTTTCCTCCTTCACCCTGCGGCCAAACGCCTCAAGCTCCTCGCGGCTCACCTTTTGGAGCGACTGCTCGGGCGAGGGTCGGTCGAGCGAGTAGATCATCACTTCGCGCGGCATGATGAGCTTATAGGCTTCGATCAGCGCGTCGAGCTCGGCAGGGGTGGTATTGTCGACAATCTTTCCGTCATGCTCTCCGCGGGTAAGCATGGTCTGCACCACACATTCTCCCCTGAAAGCCTTGATGTTGTCGATAGCTTTTTCAGAGGTGTAGGCTTTTGAGCCGGGGCGGTCGAGCAGTCTCATCGTTGAGGTCACGGCTGAATCGAGTTTCAGAATATTATTGTCTACACGCCTAAGCGCGCGGGCCACCGAGGGCTCGTCACATCGGGTGGCATTGCTCAGCACACTTACCTTGGCCTGAGGATAATATTTGTCTCTCAGGGCTATGGTGTCGCCGATCACGGCTTCAAACTCGGGATGTAGGGTCGGCTCGCCGTTGCCCGAAAAAGTTATCACGTCGAGCGGCTCGCCCGCCTCGCTCATGGCTTTGAGCTTTTGTTCGAGCATCCGCGCAACCTCGCTGCGGGGCGGAAAACCGGTTGTGCCTTTGCCCTGGGCATTAAATCCCGCCTCACAATAAAGGCAGTCAAACGAACATATCTTGCCGTCGTCGGGAGTGAGATTGACTCCGAGCGACACCCCGAGCCTGCGGCTCTTTATCGGGCCGAATATAGTGGAATGAAATAACACTGTCTGCATAATCAAGCTAAGTTATTAAGACAATAGCGATGTCACAAAATTACTAAAAATCGAGGTATTTATGACCAGAGGATAAGAAAATTACTGAATATCCACGCTAACCTCCGCGTAGATAACTCATAATATTAAAAAATAGCGAGGCTACCCGACTAAGTGGTAGCCTCGACTTTACCTTTTTTTATAGTGCAAGGATGCAGCGACGAAGTCTACATCGGCACTTTCATGCTACAAAGGTAATACTTTCCTGTCTTCCCGACAAATTTTTTTGATACAATCTTTCGGAAATTTAATTATATGGTGGATAAATCAGGTATCAGTAATCTCAGTTTGGGAGACGATATGCAAAGTTTCTCATAAAGATTCTTTACCTCTCGGCCTAAATCATTTGCACGATTGGCTGAAATTTGTCCCATTATATACTTAATAACGCGAAGGGCGCCTATAATGTTGCCGGACTCCTGAGGACTCTGACGTGCAGGCCCACGATTGATTCGTCGAGTAAGACGGATATCATAAAGCAAGAGTCCATGAGCACAGGCGTTTCTCACTTGTCGTATTGTGTGCATATAGCTAACGAAAGTCACAATCTGCCTGAGGCCGAATTTATGAGCAATTAGGATTTTATCATCTTGTTCTTTAAGTTCTTCATAGAGTTTCATTACTGATCCTAAACTCATAAATTCGAGTGTTTTCCAAGCAGGTGCGAAGCGGTCATTGGGATGATTATGATGATGGCGGCTGATAATTGGAATACGTCGGAAGTCAGCATTATAAACCTTGTTAGAAAAGTTTTCGGTATAAGCACGGTTGATAATTGAGGGCGATACAAACCAAATGGGATTTGAAACGTATTTATTCGAGAGATTGTAAATGATAGATGTGCGGAAGGCAATCTCGATGCGATTGAGATAGCGCATCAGCAATAGACGCAAGTCATTGTCGAAGTAGTATAGATTGACTACATTCTCAAAAGTTGCGCCCTCGACATATTCGTGTGTACGACTGTTGAGGTCGGGGTAGGACTTTTCAAATGGGAAAAGGTAGAAGCCCAAACGATAATATCCTACATCTTCAAGGATTTCTTTAGCCTTTTCCTTATCGGAAATATTGAGACCTCTTGATTCAAGGAGGTTGATTTGTTGTTCGATTGTTGTTGCTGTTTTCACCATATTGAGGTTTTGAGCTGCAAATGTAACTAAATATTACTAAATTTTGCTGATCCACAATTTGAATTTCAGATGGTGAGGTTAAAACAACATTATCCCTATTGATATGTTTTTACTGCGGTTGAGATTATTGTTGAATGCATAACCCATAGGATTCACAATTAAGAATACTTTGGGGGAGTGTTAGGAAAAAGAGCAGGGGCGGGCGCGGAGGTGCGCTCGCCCCTGGGTATGGTTGGGGAATGGGGATTACTGGAGTTTGAGGGGATAGTAGGGGGCGGAGAGGGTGGCGGTGACGCTGAACACTCTCATGCAGGTGAACTGCAGGTTGCCGTCGTCGTCGATTTCAACTTCGCCCGAGAGGTTGGTGACGGGGCGGTTGGGCGAGGGCACTCCGGCAATCGAGGGGGTGAGGCTCGGGTTGCTGAACTGGAAGCCGTCGTAGGTGTAGCTCACGTTGATGTTGTCGAAGAGCATTTCGCCGAGGGTGGGCATTCCGGCAGCGAAGTCGGCGTTGTTGACATACATGCTGCAGGTGTAGTTGGCGGGGTTGAGCTCAAAGCTGTAGGTGGTTGTGAGGGCCACGCGTTCCGAGCCGTCGGTGTTGTTGCGGGTGATGGTGCGGGCGGTGGTGGTGAAGTAGGAGGGCACGAGCATATAGTCATGGCCGTTGCTTGTGCTGAACTTCACGGAGAGGTTGGCGTGTTCGGTGCCGTTGATTTTCATGTTGGGCAGCGAAGAGATTTCAAAGTCGGTGAAGGTCATCGAACCGGTGTCGTCGGTCACCTTGGCGAGATCAATTTCTCTCTCTCGGTTGTCGCCATAGCTCCAGGGCAGAGACAGGAAATAGTAGTTCCGGTAAGAGCCGCTCTTGTCGAGCATGAGGTTGGTTATGGCCACGCTGGCAGTGCGGCTGTTTTCATAAAACACCACGCTGACTTTTGCGCCGGTAGTGATATAGGTAGAGGTGGGGGTTGAAATCACGTTGAGGGCATCGTCGGGCGAAATCACCTTGGTGGTGGGGCCGAAATTGGGATTTTCGGGCTCGTCGTTGTCGTCATTACAAGACATGAGGCCGAGGGCCAGGGGAGTAGCGACGCTCAGCAGAAGGGCGGCGTGTTTGAGTAGGTTCATAATTATTGAATTTTTAGATATTTGATTCTTGAATGAGTGTGTCCGGAAGGTTAACATCTGCGGCAGGGAAATGTTTAATTGCTTAGCTACATGTTGTAGCGGTAGGTTAGCGATAGCGAGAATGGTTTGCCGCGCTGAAAGAAGGTGTTGCTCATCGACACAAATGAGAAGAGGTCATATTTTGTGCCGGTGATATTCTCAGCTCTCAGCTCCCAGCCCGATTTTCCACGGAGATATTGCGCCGACAGCCCCACGAGCATATAAAACGGCTGCTTGTGGAGGTTGGCCTCGTCCCAGTAGATGCTGCCCACGCCGTTGCAGAACGCGCTCACCGACACATGGCCTTTGAGCGCCGCCACATAGTCAGAGCGGGTGGCCGAGAGAAAAAGCGTGTTGGCCGGAGCATAGGGCACTCTCTTGCCGCGATAGTCAGCCTTACCGTTAAAAAACTTGCGGAAGGTGGCGTTGGTAAAGCCATAGCTCAGGGCGAATTTCCATTTCTGGGTGGGATAGTATTTTATGCCCGCTTCGGCGCCGAGGCTGCGGGTGCGGCCGGCGTTGGCGGTGATTCGGCCGGTGGTGGTGCCTGAGGGGAACACCGTGAGCTGCTGGTCATGGCAGTCGATCATGAAGAGGGCGAGGTCGGAGTTGACCTTGCCGTCGGCGCATGTCACGTTGGCGCCCAGCTCATAGTTGAGGCTCCATTCAGGTTTATAGGTCACGATGTCGTCAACGCTATAGAGCGACGCGAGGCCCATCATGCCCATGATGCGCTGCTGAAGCACATCGCTGAACATCTGGGTGTTGAAGCCGCCGCTTTTATAACCTTCGCCAACGGAGAAATAGAGTGTGCCGGGAGAGCGCATGGGCAGAGGAGTGCTCACCGTGAGCTTGGGGAGCAGGCGGGTGAAGGAGCGCGACAGGTGGCCGGTGTCGTCGATGTCGGCGCGGCGGCGGTCGAACACCACGGGCACCTCGCCGGTGTTGTCATATATTGTATAAGAGGTGTTGCAGTGAGAGCGGTAGTTGAGCGCGCTGTGCTCATAGTCAAGGCGCAGGCCGGCCGAGATGGTGATTCGGTCGAGGCGGAGAGTGCTCTGATGATAGAGCGCCACCCCCTTGGTGGGATAGACAAATTCCGAGCCGAGCACAAATGTGTCGTCGTCCCACGCTATCGGATAGTAGGGGTTGGCCTCATTGCGGTGGTCAACGATGAGCTTCTCGATGCCGGTTTCCTTAAAAGTCACCGGGGCGTGCATGTTGGTGTGGCGATAATAGCCAAACACTCCCGCTATCCACTCATATTTTCCTCCGGCGGTGAGCGAGCGGAATACAATGTCTTGCGTCACACCCGTTTCGCGCCTTTTCTGAACGAGGGTGAAGAAACTTTCGGGCAGAAAATCCTGGTCGAGGGTCATCTTGTCGTCGAGCCATTGCACTGAAGTGATCGACGAGAGGGTGAATCGCTCGGTGGTCCACTTAACGGCGAGGCCGTCGGTGAGGCTAAGACGGTTATACCGGCAGGTGTCGTTATAGTTCACCTCGCGGGTCTCGGAAAACTCATAGGGATAGCCGTGCTGGTTGGAGCTGCCAAACGAGAGGGTGTTGTCGATACTCACGTTGCGCGACACCCTCCAGTCGGTGCGCCACCTCAGGTTGGCGTCAGTGAGCCGACCGGTATATTTTCCGTCATAGAGGTTCTTGATGGTGCCGCGGTTCCAGCGCCAGCTGCCCGACAGGCTCATGCCGAGATTGTCGGCAGCCTTGCCGTAATAGCTCAGCGAGGCGGCGAGCCCCGGGTCGCCCACCTTGCCCGAAATCATGGCGCGGAGGCCCTGATAGCGCAGTGGCGAAAGGGTGTAGATGTTCACCACGCCACACATCGAGTTGCGGCCATAGAGGGTGGACTGCGGGCCGCGTATCACTTCGATGCGCTCGATGTCAGGCAGGTCGAAGTCATACATATCTTTGTTGAGAAACGGCACATTGTCGACATTGAGCGCCACTACCGGCTGGTCCATGCGGCTGCCGATGCCTCTCACATAGATGCTCGAAGTCATGCGGGTGCCATAGGAGGGGATATAGAAATTTGGGGCTATGGCACTGAGCTGCTTGATGTCTGAAATGCCGAGGCGCTTCACCTCGTCGCGCCCCACTATGGTGGCGGCAAGCGGCTGGAGGCGCAGGCGTGGGTCTTGCTTTATGGCCGTGACGGTCACCTCTCCGATGCTTATGAGCGAGTCGGGGAGTGTGGGTAGCTCGTTTTCAATATTTTGAGCCGATGAGGTCAGGGGTGATAAAGCGACCGTCAGGGCGGCGATGATATGTTGAAATCTCAGTTTCAGAGTTGCGTGCGGTTAAATGTGATGTGATTGTAATAATCCACGGCAAAGTTACCAACATTGTTCCATACTTCCAAATCTCCCTCCCCCGTGTCAGTTCTTTGATCCATTCTTTTGAGTTTTCGTCAATAAAGGGTGTCACAATCTTATTTGTCGATTGCGTGGATGATTTCGAGTTTGAGATCTTCGGGATAATCCTCGTTTGCCATGTAGCAGGTAATGATACGTTGTAGGAGATCTTTGTCAATACGTCCGGCAGCTACATGGTAGATTATAGCCTCCATACACTGCATGAAGCCATAGGCGTGCCAGTAATAGCCATTATGAACGAGAAACCACACTCCGATTGTCAGTGCCACTCGCTTGTTGGAGTCCTCGAAGTAATGGCCGGTGCATAAGCCGAAAACAAGATATGTGAGCTTTTCAACGAAAGTGGGATAATATAGGTCATTCTGCACGAAGTCAAGCACTTTGCGGATGCCGCCTTCATCCTTCACTCCATGCAATCCGCCTCCGCTGGCTGCTACAGTCTTTGCATAGACTACCAGGGCTTCATCGTAGCTGATGTATTTCAATTCCTCACTCATCGTCGTCAGCTTGTTTCAGGCGTTTGAGGACTTCACGATTTGCTTCAAGTATATTGTCGAAATCGATTGAGGCATCTCCGATAAACTTGTCAAATTCATCGGGAGTAACGGCACGGAGGTATTCAGCAAGATTACCATGCCAAGCATCACGAAACGCAACATCCCTGGATGCCATCTTTGTTCTGGCATCATTTATGAATGGCTCCATCATAGGGGCGGCAGCTAATTCATCAATTATCACCTTAACTTCCTCTATTGGTAACTGTTTGTTACCATTCTCGGAATAACGTTTCTCTATCTGATGAGCAATCCCATTCTCAAATGATGAAATACAAAGTAGAACTTCTGCATAAAGAGTATGACGCACATTTTCCTCGTTTTGTAAACGCAGAACCTCTCGATACTCCTTTGCATTTTCCTTGAATACGGCTTTGTATATCAAGTCTGTTATTTGCTCGTACTTATAATTTGGATGACCATCAACATACTTTCCCACCGCTTGCGTGAAATTCTTGCGATAGTTCTCACTCTTGATTGCCGTAGGAAGATAGTCTCTATCTCGCCAGTTAATATATTTGGTACCGCCTCCAGCACGACCGTTGATAGTAGCAATGACAATATCAAGTATTCGGTTACGGAGTTGCTTTGCCTTTTCGCTCTCTGTGAGAAGCATTCCGATGTTGAGAAACGCACGAAAAGGAAAGATGCCAAGTTTACGAACTTTGTTAGGGACATTAATGTCCCCATCAAAATGTAATCGTATTTCCTTTAATGAGTTACCTTGACTTAAAAAATATCCGTTAGCTTGAAGCTCATCACCATGCTCTTGAATATAGCGCTTAATAGTGCGTTCATCCACGCCATAGAAGTCAGCAACCATCTTGGTAGTAAAAAGCAACTGATCATGGTAACGCAGACCATTAACATCCAGGTTCTCTTGGATTGTCTGAAGGGCATAATTGTTATTCAAAACGTTCTGCCGCTCGATATTTGATAATGTCAAGTCTTTCATAATACAAA
>CAYLMR010000074.1:0-11738 GCA_964384885.1 uncultured Bacteroides sp. | reverse complement strand
TGGGTAAGGTCGGGATTGGCGGCCCAGCCACCATTGCCAACCGACTGGTTGAGAATGATATAGAAGGGGTAGTCATATACCCAGTTCTTGCCGCTGAGGCGGGGTTGGGTGTTGTTGACCTCAAAGTAGGGCACGCCGTCGATTTCCCACACGATCTTGCCCTCGCTCCACTCTATGCCATAGACATGATATTCGCCTATCACGGTCGACTTTGAGCCGCCGATGCCTTGGCCACCGTTGTTGAACGGACCATGCACGGTGCCGAAAGCTGTCTGCTGGTTGTTGATCGACTCAAAAATGTCAATCTCGCCGCAGTCGGGCCATGTGCCGCGGGCTTTGTTGGGCATCATCCAGAAAGCGGGGAAAGAACCGCTGTAGCCCTCCACCATCATGCGCGCCTCGATGCGGCCATAGGTGAGATAGAATTTGTTTTGCGAGCACACTGCACCCGAAACCATTTCGCCTGGGTCGGCGGTGGTGACATTGTCGTTGGGCATGCATTTGAGCACGAGGTTGCCGTCTCTGATCTCGGCAAGCTCGGGACGGGTGGAGATAAATCTGTTCCAGGCCGAGCTGTAGCGGGCGGGCACGCTCCAGTATGCGGGGTCGGGAGCCGAGCCGTCGGGGAGGTTGAACTCGTCATGCCATATGAGGTTGTAACCCGCATCGGCATAGGGGTTATATTTGCCACCCTCCTCAAATTCGCCGCCAACCACAGTGGCGCAGGTCACATAGCGCGAGGGGAGCATGACGGTCTCACCCACGAGGTCCATCACCGGCAGAGAGGTGGAAAACGAAGTGGGGTTGCCGTGGGAAGCCATCGAGGGATCGAGTTCCACCATCACGTTCATCTTCGAGAGACGGAAGCCCTCGGCGGGACTGACCTTGAGCGGCACCGACTCGAAAACATCAGAGGGCACGGGAGCCGACATAGAGCCGCCGATTGCCTCAAGCAGTGTGAGCGACGGCTTGACATCCTTGCCGAGCACGAGGAGGGGAAGGTCGACAATCACACCGCCGTTGTCGGTGATGAGGTTGCCCTCGTTGGTATTGCCGCCGGGGTCGGCGCTGTCCCAGTCGATCTTAAATCTCACGCGATAAACGCCGGTCTTGAGATTTTCGGGCAGGGTGAATGAAGGAAGCTTCGAGGTGTTTCCGCCAACGCTCTCGCCGAGGCTGTTGAGCCCCTTGAGGTGGCTGAAGCTCACCAGCTCGCTCCCCTCGCCCGGAATACCTCCGTCGGTTAGGCCGGGGGTAAACTGACCGTCATTGTCGAGGTCGATATAGAGGTAGGCGTTCATCCAGTTGGGGGCACCGACCGACGCGGTGATCACGTCGCCGGGACGGGCGGCGGCATAGTCATTGCCGTGCCACTCATAGAGTTTCTTGGCTGTGGGCTGATTGAGAGTGACGTTAAGACTACCTCCCGAGAGCGACGAAAAAGCCACATAGCTTGTGGAGCGGTCATAGCGACCGCCTGTGGTTGCGTCGGCAGGAAAGTTCAGCCCGTAGTCTTCTGCTCCGGCCTGAAGGGCGGGAAGCAGGAGCAGTGAGGCCGCTGCTGCTTTTGAAATAAGGTTCATGGTAGAGTATGAAATATGATGTTGTAAGTTTATTAGGGGTCAAAGATAGTTAAATTCCGTTTCATTTCATATATAGATGTGTCTTTTTATAGTTTTTTAGCTTAAAGTTTCAGAGCTCGGGTGTCGGATTCAGAGAATTTTTGATTAATTTTGCAGGTCATAGAGAAACTTATCGCATTTCTTGTAAAGAAGTTTCCGATTTTTATTAATTCCTAACAACCGATTTTTTGTCACATGGCAATCGACAACTCCGCCTCCAAGAAATTCCTCCTGCAGGAAACCGATATACCCCGCGCATGGTTTAACATCATCCCCTCCATGCCGGTCAAGCCCCGCCCGATGATCAATCCCGCCACGCATGAGCCTCTCAAAACCGAGGACCTCTTTCCCCTCTTCACCGAGGAGGCATCGCGTCAGGAGATGAATGTCACCGACTCGTGGATCGAAATTCCCGATCAGGTGAGGGACCTCTACAAAATCTGGCGCCCCACTCCTCTCGTGAGAGCCCGCGGCCTCGAGAAAGCCCTCGATACCCCCGCTCATATCTACTTCAAAAACGAGAGCGTGAGCCCCGTGGGCAGCCACAAGCTCAACTCGGCCATTCCCCAGGCTTATTATGCCGCCATGCAGGGCATCAGAAACCTCACCACCGAGACCGGCGCCGGACAATGGGGCGCTGCCCTCTCGCTGGCCTGTCAGATGATGGACATCAACCTGGCCGTCTATATGGTGAAGGTGAGCTATAACCAGAAGCCCTACCGCCGCTCGATAATGCAGACCTATGGCGCGCAGGTGACCCCCTCGCCCAGCATGTCGACCCGCGCCGGCAAAGATATTCTCACCCGCGAACCCAACCATCAGGGCTCGCTCGGCACCGCCATCTCCGAAGCTGTAGAGCTGGCCATGTCGACCAACAGCTGCAAGTATGCCCTCGGCTCGGTGCTCAACCATGTGGCCCTCCACCAGACCGTCATAGGCCTCGAAGCCGAGAAACAGATGGAGATGGCCGGCGAATATCCCGACATCGTGATAGGATGTTTCGGCGGCGGCTCCAACTTCAGCGGCATAGCCTTCCCCTTCCTGCGCCACAACCTCTCGGGCGAACGCACCTCGCGCTTCATCGCCGCCGAGCCCTCGGCCTGCCCCAAGCTCACCAAAGGCGTGATGCACTACGACTTCGGCGACGAGGCCGGCTACACACCCCTCATCCCCATGCTCACCCTCGGCCATGACTTCGCCCCCGCCAACATCCATGCCGGCGGTCTGCGCTATCACGGCGCCGGAGCCACAGTGAGTCAGCTCAAAACCGACGGACTCATCGAAGCCACCGACATTCCCCAACTCGAATCATTTGAAGCCGCCACCCTCTTTGCCCGCTCGGAAGGCATCATCCCCGCGCCCGAAAGCGCCCACGCCATCGCTGCCGCAATACGCGAAGCCAAGCAGGCCCGCGAAGCCAACGAGCAGAAGGTGATACTCTTCAACCTCTCGGGCCACGGACTCATCGACATGGCTTCATATGACCGCTACATTGCCGGCGACCTCACCAACTGCATCCTCTCTGACGAAGAAGTGGCCGCCGCCACCGCCTCGCTCAAAGACCTCTAACCCATCTCTTCCGACCTCATCACTTTGACCTCTGACTTCATACCTATGGAAATTCTCCCTATCGAACCTGACGAAACTACCGCTCCCGACGGTCTCACCGCCCCCGACTCAGATCCCAACTATGACGAAAGCTCGATCATATCGTTAGAATGGCAGGAACATGTGAGACGTCGCCCCGGCATGTATATCGGCAAACTCGGCGACGGCTCAAACGCCGACGACGGCATATATGTGCTGCTCAAGGAGGTGGTCGACAACTCCATCGACGAATATATGATGGGGTTCGGCAAACAGGTGGTGATCAATGTCACCGACACCTCGGTGACGGTGAGGGACTTTGGCCGCGGTATTCCTTTGGGCAAGCTCGTCGACGCCTCCTCGAAGATGAACACCGGCGGCAAATACGACACCGTGGCCTTCAAGAAGTCGGTGGGTCTCAACGGCGTGGGCATCAAGGCTGTCAACGCCCTGTCGACCTCGATGGTGATAGAGAGCTACCGCGACGGCAAGCGCAAAAGAGTGGAATACAGCTGCGGTCAGCTCGTGAGCGAGTCGGAGATTGAAGACACCGACCAGCCCAACGGCACGATGGTGGAATTTACCCCCGACGCCTCGATTTTCGAGAACTACAGCTATCAGACCGACAAGGTGCTCCCGATGGTGAAAAACTACACCTTCCTCAACACCGGGCTGTCGATAGTATTTAACGGCAAGAAATATCTGTCGCGCAACGGTCTGCTCGACCTGCTCGGCGAATATATGACCAGCGAGCCCCTCTATCCAATCATCCACCTCAAGGGGGATGACATAGAGGTGACAATCACCCACTCCCAGCAATATGGCGAGGAGTTCTACTCGTTTGTCAACAGCCAGCACACCACCCAGGGAGGCACCCACCTCTCGGCCTTCAAGGAAGCTGTGTCGCGCACCATGAAAGACTTTTTCGGAAAGTCATCCTTTGAATATTCCGACATACGCAACGGCATGGTGGCCGCAATCTCGGTCAAGGTCGAGGAACCGATTTTTGAAAACCAGACCAAAACCAAACTCGGCTCGCGCGACATGGGTCCCGACGGCCCCACGGTGGCGAAGTTTATCGGCGACTTCCTCAAGAAGGAGCTCGACAACTACCTCCACAAGGAGCGCGACACCGCCGACATCATACTCAAGAAAATTCAGGCCAGCGAGCGCGAGCGCAAGGCTATGGCTGGAGTGACCAAGCGCGCCCGCGAGCAGTCGAAAAAAATCAGCCTCCACAACAAGAAGCTGCTCGACTGCCGTGTGCACCTCAACGACACCCGCGGCGACGAAGCCAAGAAACTTGCCTCGTCGATATTCATCACCGAGGGTGACTCGGCTGCCGGCTCGATAACCAAGATACGCGACGTAGAGACCCAGGCGGTGTTCTCGCTCAGAGGCAAGCCTAAAAACACCTATGGCAAGACCAAAAAGCTGGTCTATGAAAACGAGGAGTTCAACCTCCTCCAGGCCGCGCTCAACATTGAGGAGAGCCTCGACAACCTGCGCTATAACAAGGTTATCATCGCCACCGATGCCGATGTCGACGGTATGCACATTCGCATGCTGCTGCTCACCTTCTTCCTGCAGTTCTTCCCCGAGATAGTCAAGAAAGGGCATATCTACATCCTGCAGACACCCCTGTTCAGGGTGAGAAACAAGCTCACCTCAAAGCGCTCGAAGCGCCACGGCTCCAACGACAAGACACCCGACGAGGTGTATTACTGCTACAGCGACGAGGAGCGTATCGCCGCCATTGAGCGCCTCGGTGTCAACGCCGAGATAACCCGATTCAAAGGTCTCGGAGAGATCTCGCCCGAGGAGTTCAGAGGCTTCATAGGCCCCGATATAAGGTTAGACCGCGTGTCGCTCCACAAAGAGGACACCGTTTCGGAGATGCTCCGCTTCTATATGGGCAAGAACACCATCGAGCGCCAGAATTTCATAATCGACAATCTTGTGGTAGAAGATGACTCACAGATATCCTGACACTCCCCGAAGCTCCGCAGGGGTGACCGCCTTCTATGCCGGGTCGTTCAACCCCTTCACCCTCGGCCACCTCAACATAGCGGAGCGGGCGCTGAAGATTTTTCCCCGCGTGATCATCGCGGTGGGGCTCAATCCCGCCAAACCCTCCTCGCCTGAGGATGTGGAGCGCCGCCTCGACGCCATAAGGCGCGGCGTGGCTCACCTCAACGGGGTGGAAGTGACCGCCTATTCCGACCTCACGGTCAGGGAAGCGCGCCGCCGGGGAGCCTCGGTGTTGCTGCGCGGGGTGAGGTCGGCCACCGACTTCGACTATGAGCGCAATCTCGCCGAGATCAACCGCGCCATAGCTCCCGACCTCGACACGGTGATACTCACCGCCGACCCGGGTCTCTCGGCCATCAGCTCGTCGGCTGTGCGCGAACTCAGCTCCTATGGCGAGGATGTGAGCCGCTTTCTCCCTCCCCAAAACTAACCGATTATAAAACACACACACCATAAAAACCCCAGACCAACAGATGAAAGTCTTTAAAAATCCCCTCCGATTCACGGCTCTCATAGCGATTCTCTCTATCACGATATTCTCACTTGCAGCCCAGAGCTTCAACCAGGAGTTTACTCCCGACCGCAAGATCGACATCGTGACACGCATAATATCAAGCTATTATGTTGACTCGCTCAACATGGACAGCGTTGTGGAGCAGGGCATCATAGCCATGCTCAAGACCCTCGACCCCCACTCCTCCTACTCCAACCCCGAGGAGACCAAAGCCCTCACCGAGCCGTTGGAAGGCAATTTCAGCGGCGTGGGCATACAGTTTAACATGCTCACCGACACCCTCTATGTGATTCAGACCGTGGCCGGCGGCCCCTCCGAAAAGGTGGGCATCATGGCCGGCGACCGCATCATCACCGTCAACGACACCCTCATCGCCGGCATCAAGAAGCCCAGCGCCGAGGTTATCAAGATGCTCCGCGGCCCCAAAGGGTCGGAGGTCACAGTCGAGGTGTTGCGCCGCGGTGTGCCCGAGCTGATAAAATTCCGCATAAGGCGCGACGACATACCCATCTACAGTGTCGACGCAGCCTTTATGGCCGACCCCACCACCGGCTATATCTCGCTGTCGCGCTTTGCCGACTCGTCGGCCAAAGAGGTGGCCGAAGCGATGGCCAAGCTCTATAAGCAGGGCATGAAAAACCTCATCCTCAACCTCGAGGATAACGGCGGCGGCTATCTCGGCGCGGCCTTCAATATCGCCGGCATGTTCCTCCCCGAAAATGCCCCGGTGGTCTATACCCACGGCCTCAACCAGCCCATGCAGAAATTCAACAACGAGCAGAACGGCTTTATGACCGACGGCAGAGTGATAATTATGGTAAACCAAAATTCCGCCTCAGCCTCCGAAATCGTGAGCGGCGCCCTGCAGGACAACGACCGCGCCCTCATCGTGGGCCGGCGCACCTATGGCAAAGGATTGGTGCAGCGCCCCTTCCCGCTGCCCGACGGCTCGATGGTGAGACTCACCACCGCCCACTACTACACCCCCTCGGGCCGCTCTATCCAGAAGCCCTACACCAACGGTCAGAACGACGACTATTATGCCGACATCCGCCATCGCTATGACTCGGGCGAGCTGATGAATGAGGATTCGGTAAAGGTTAACGGCGGCCAGCTTCACCACACCCTCAATCTCCGTCGCCCGGTGTATGGCGGCGGCGGCATCATGCCCGACAAGTTCGTGCCTATCGACACCACCTACTACACCACCTACTACCGTGACCTCGTGGCCCGCGGCGTGATGATCAAGTTCGCCCAGAACTACGTTGACCTCAACCGCAAGGATATCAAGAAGAAATATAAAACCGAAACCGATTTTATCAACAGATTTGAGATTACCGACGACATGCTCGCCCAGCTTGTCGAGTTGGGACAGAAAGAGGATATAGCTCCCAATCCCGAGGCTATGGAGATTTCCGGGCCTTTTATCAGGCTGATTCTCAAAGGTCTCATAGGGCGCGACATTTATGACGACTCCACCTATCAGAGAGTGGTCATACCTCTCAATCCCACCTATCGCGAGGCGCTGAGGCTGATCAATTCGCCCGAATATGACACCCTGCTCTCTTCGCCCCGATAATCATTGGAAGCCTGACACTTGAAATATTGGCTGAAAATCATTAACTTTGTGTTGTGAAAAACTCATCTGACATAGCTTCCGCGAACCGGCCCAGGCTCTATCTCATGCCGGTGACATTGTGTGACGGTGCGCCCGCCGACGTGCTGCCGGCTCAGAATATCGCCATAGCCCGCGAGGTGAAATGGTTTGTGGTTGAAAATCTCCGCACGGCGCGCAGATTTCTCAAGCGCTGCGACCGCTCGATCGACATTGACTCGCTGACCTTTGCCGAACTCAACGAACACACTCCCGCCGCCGAAATCCCGAGGCTGCTCGACCCCATGCGCCAAGGTCACGACATGGCTGTGATGAGCGAGGCGGGGTGTCCCGCCATAGCCGACCCGGGCGCCGATCTCGTGGCGGTGGCCCAGCGCGAGGGCTTCGAGGTGGTGCCTCTTGTGGGTCCCTCAAGCATCTTGCTCGGCTTGATGGGCTCGGGATTCAACGGCCAGAGCTTCTGCTTCAACGGCTATCTCCCCATCGACGAGCCGCGCCGAGGCGCCAAGCTCCGCGAGATGATGAATCGCATAAACCGCGAGCGTCAGACCCAGATTTTCATCGAAACCCCCTATCGCAACACCAAGCTGATAGCCGAGCTCGCCTCGCGTCTGCCCGCCGACACCCTCCTCGCCGTTGGGTGTAACCTCACCTCCCCCACCCAGTCGATCATTACCCGCCCGCTCCATCAATGGGCGGTGACCGACACGGCGCCCTATGCCAAAGTGCCCTGCATCTTCCTGCTGTTTAACTGACCCCTCTCCAATCACCAATCCCCGCTCATGGCCCGCAAACTGAAAATAAGCATACCTTCCCACCCTTCGCTCTTCGACACGCCCGAGGGGAGAGAGGCCATACACCCGGCCATAGAGGATTTTGTGATAAAGAGCCGCGCCAAGGCTCTCGACAAGGCCGCCGCGCCCGCCGAAACACCGCTCATCGAGGCTATCTCAGAGCGCGCCTCGGCCGAAAATCTCATTTTCATGAGCTTCGGGTCGGGCTCGTCGGGCAACTGCGCCTATGTGGGCACCCGCCGCGAGGGTGTGCTCATCGACGCCGGCATCGACCCCGACAAGGTGAGAGACGCCCTGAGAGTCAACGGCCTGTCGATCGACTGCGTGAAAGGAGTGCTGCTCACCCACGACCACTCCGACCATGTGAGATATGTCTACAAGATGGTAAGGCTCCGCAAAAACATAGCCATCTACTGCACCCCCAAGACACTCAACGGCATGTTGCGCCGCCACAACATCTCGCGCCGCATCAAAGACTATCATTCGCCCATCTACAAGGAATTTCCCTTCCAACTCGCCGGAATGACCGTCACCGCCTTTGACGTGAGCCACGACGGCACCGACAATGCCGGCTTCTATATCGAGGCGGGGAGCCACAGGTTTGCCGTGGCCACCGACCTCGGCCATATCACCGACAGGGTGGACCACTACATGCGCCTCGCGAGGATAGTGGTGATCGAGGCCAACTACGACGCCGAGATGCTCCGCACCGGCCCCTACTCGGCCTATCTCAAAAGCCGCATCATGGCCGGCAACGGTCACCTCGACAACCTCGACACCGCCCGATTCGTTGGCTCGCTCGCCCTCAACGGCAATCTGGAATATGTGTTCCTCTGCCACCTGTCGCAGGAAAACAATCTGCCTCAGAAAGCGCTCCAAGCCGTCTCATCCGAGCTCGTGCGTGTAGGCATGGGTGAGCCGGGCGACTGCTCCAACTCGCTCGAATCCCTGGGCCGCACCATAAAAATGATGGCTCTGCCCCGCTTTGACTGCTCGCCGATGATGGTATTCAGACCCAAACAAGCCTGAACGGTAGCAAAAATCAGCCGTTTCATCTATATCTTCCATCAAATTATCATAAAATTTATTATATTTGCGACACATACCCCAAACCAACATTCGCAAATCATAATGTCAGAAGATATTACCAACAGCCCGGCCAATCATGTTGAAGAGCCGGTGATGACCTTTGCTCAGGCTGTGCGCGAAGCCCGCCGCTGCCTTCACTGCAAGGTGCCTCAATGTCGCAAAGGCTGTCCGGTCAATAATGATATACCCGAGTGGATTCATGAGCTCTCGATGGGCAACATCGGCCGCGCAATGGAAATCATCAACCTGCGCAGCAACCTCCCCGCCGTGTGTGGCCGCGTGTGCGCCCACGAGCGTCAGTGTGAGGGCAACTGCGTGCTCGGAAAGAAAGGGCAGCATATCCGCATAGGTCAGCTGGAGCGTTTTGTGGCCGACTTTGAGGCCTCTCTCGGGCTGTGCCGCAACTCGGTAGCCGTCAAAGACCGCGGCAACGTGGCTGTGGTGGGAAGCGGTCCCGCAGGGCTCACCGCCGCCGGCGAGCTGGCCCGCAAGGGATTTGCCGTTGAGATCTTCGAGATGGAACGCGAACCGGGGGGTGTGCTGACTTTCGGTATTCCCGAATACCGTCTTCCAAAAGATGTGGTGAGGCGCGAAATCAAAAAAATCGAACAGCTCGGCGTCACCATCCACTGCACCACCGCCGTGGGCCGACGCGGCTACACCATCGACGACCTTTTTGAAAAAGGATTTGACGCAATCTTCCTCGCCACCGGCACCGGCAAGCCCCGCAAGCTCGAGGTTGAGGGCAACCGCCTGCCGGGAGTGAAACACGCCGTGCATTTTCTCCGCAAGCTCGGTCTCTATCAGGCCGGATATATTAGCCGCGACGAGGTGCCCGTCCACCCCGGCGACAGGGTCTATGTAGTGGGTGGAGGCAACACCGCCATGGACGCCGCCCGCTCGGCACTCAAAATGGGAGCAAGCTCGGTAACCGTGGTCTACCACCGCGACGAAGCCAATCTCTCGGCCCTGCGCGCCGAATATGAAGACGCCGTGGCTGAAGGAGTAAAATTTCAGTGGCTCACCGACATACAGCGTTTTCTCGGCAAAGACAACACCCTGACCGGCTTTGAAGCCATGACCCCCGAGGGCATGGAGACCTTTGAGGCCGACGTGGTGCTCACCGCCATAGGCGCAGCTCCGGCCGCACGAATCATCAACACCTCAGAAGGCATCGAAGTCGACGAACGCGGCTATGTCAAAACCCGCGAAATGCCCTATGGCATGTCGACCCGCAAGGGAGTGTTTGCCGGCGGCGATGTCACCAACCGCCCGGCCTCGGTGGTTCACGCCATGCAGGATGCCCGCAAAGTCAGCGCCGGCATCGAGCAATACATCTCCGCCCTCAAACTCATGCAAATGCTCGACTAACCCCCGACTAATCCCGCCTATAATGCCTTGATTTGTACGGACGCCGCCGGCATGTCAGCCGATACCCGCAAATCCATCCGGGTGAGCCATCCGGACGTCGGCGCGAAATTTCGCGCCGCTACTGAAGGGGAATTTGTGAGGCTGATGTTGTAACGTATTAAATAGTAGCGACATGCCTTCGGCATGTTAGGCGAGAAGCGGCGTATCGGGCGAGGGCTAAATGGGGCGAGGGCGTTTGAGGCATGGCAAAGCCATGCTGCTACTTTTCGGGTGCGTCCCCGCGTTGTGAAATCATATATAAATTGTTGACTGGTAGGGCCGGCGAAATTTCGCGCCCGCCCCTCGCGGCGCCCCTTTCACCCTACTAAAATAATTGGCTTGCCAAAGAAAGTTGACAGCATGGCAAGCGTGGCGATTGTGAAATTATGCTCGCCACTCAGCCAACGTGTAACCTCGTTGGGTCGCTTTCCGAGAGCTTCTGCAAGTTGTTTACGATTCAGATTTTTCTCCTTCATCAGGGCATCCAATCTGTCTGAAATGGCAAAAGAAAGACGCGTTTCTTCTCTTTTAGCCAAAGGAATTTCATTGAAAATCTCTTCGAGATTGATATTGGCGCTTCTCATAACTCAAAGGTTTTATTCGTTTTGATCTCTTTTTCAGTTATCTCAACATTACCTGCGCGGACTTCCTGTTTAAGTAGATTCTCAAACTTCTGCAAATCCATAACATAACCTTCTAAGGTTGCGTCATCTTCATATGTTTTGCTTTTCTTGACATCGCCGTTTCCGAGTACAAGGATTTTATCAGTCAGGCGAAGGCAATACAGGCGAAGTTTTGATTTGAGTACAGGCAGTGCAACAACAGAATCGCGCATTTTCCCTTCGGGCCGGAAATATCGTTCCAATGCACCATTTGAGAGAATCTGTTGCACAAATCGCATTATTGTCTGGAAGTCGGTGTTAAGAACAGCATCGTTTCGGAATTTTGAAATAAATTTTTCAAATTCGCTCTTATCATCCGACATAAATTGAATAGTGTACATAGTGCAGCTCTCACTGCTGTTCACTAAAAGGAGTTCTACTTCGCTCATAATATTTTGCTTTTGTTTTTAGAAC
>CAYLMR010000073.1:0-11768 GCA_964384885.1 uncultured Bacteroides sp. | reverse complement strand
AGTTCACCGACCCCTATACCGGCGAGAAAGAGGAAATCCTCATCGAGAACACCGAAACCCGCGACCAGCCCAAGAATAAGGAAAACGCCATGCGTCAGCTCCGCTCCATACTCTATGACAAGGAGCTGCGCCACCGCATGGAGGAGCAGGCCAAGATCGAGGCCGGCAAGATGAAGATTGAATGGGGCTCGCAGATAAGGTCGTATGTGTTTGACGACCGCCGCGTGAAAGACCACCGCACAGGCTATCAGACCAGTGATGTCAACGGTGTGATGGACGGCGACCTCGACGGCTTTATCAAGGCCTTCCTCATGGAATTTTCAGAGAAATCAGAGGAGTAAAAACCAAAACTTCGGCTATGATTAACAGACTTTTATCGGCACTTGTGATGATAGTGTCGGTGTTGGGTGTGACAGCACGCGACATCACTGTGATGCAGTTTAACGTGTGGCAGGAAGGCACCTCGGTTGAAGGTGGCTTTGAGGCCATGGCCGACGAGATAGCGGCCCTGAGCCCCGACATCGTGATGCTCAGCGAGGTGCGCAACTATCATGACACCCGCTTCTGCGACCGCATTGTTAAGGCGCTGGCCGACAGAGGGGTGACCTATCACTCTTTCTACAGCTACGATACCGGCCTGCTGAGCCGCACCGAGATTACCGATTCAGTAACGATATTTCCCTGTGTCGACGACCACGGCTCGGTCTACAAGCTCGTCACCGAAATCGACGGCAACCGCGTGGCCGCCTATACCGCCCATCTTGACTATCTCAACGACACCTATTATGAGGTGAGGGGCTATGACGGCTGCAATTGGAAAGAAATGGAGCCGATTACAGACGTCGAGGAGCTGACACGCCGCAATCTGCTGTCGCGCCGCGACGAGGGGGCTCAGGCCATTGTTGACGACGTAGCTCTCGAACGCCAAAAGGGCAGCCTGATTTTTCTCGGCGGCGACCTCAACGAGCCATCGGGCCTCGACTGGACCGAAGCCACCGCTCAGACTGCCGACCACAGAGGCGTGGTGATCGACTGGCCTTCGGTGAAGATTCTCCACGACGGAGGCCTTGTGGATGCCTACCGCGCCGTCTATCCCGACCCCGTGACTCATCCCGGCTATACCTACCCCTCCTCCAACCCCGCCGTGGCTGTTAACCGTCTATCATGGGCCATGAAAGCCGACGAGAGAGACCGCATTGACTATATATTCTTTGTTCCCGACCCGCGCCTCGAAATCGAAACCGCATGGATAGCCGGCCCCCAGGATGATATAATAAGAGGTGAGCGCGTGGCCACCGAGTGGGGCAAGCGCGACATCACTCCCCCTATCGCCGTCTGGCCGAGCGATCACCGTGCCGTAGTGGCGCGCTTCCGTCTGAAATAACTTCAGTAATGTGATGAGTAAGTTGATTGATTCCGGCAGCAAGGATTCGGGTGATTCAACTGCCGCCGACACAACAGCCGACACTTTAGCCGACAGGAGCAGTCGGCAACCTCGATCTTCAGGCTCCGGCGCCTTGAAAATCGACATGGTCAACGGAGGACTCTGGGGCAAGATAATCATTTTTGCCCTCCCTCTGATTGCCAGCGGAGTGTTGCAGCAGTCGTTCAGCAGCGTCGACGTGGCTGTCGTGGGGCGATGGTGCGGCGACGCGGCTCTGGCGGCAGTGGGCAGTAACGGCCCCCTCATTTCGCTTATACTCAACCTCTTTATGGGCATCAGCGTCGGCGCTAACGTCATCATAAGCCACTATATCGGTAGCGGCGATGACAAGGGCATAGCGCGCAGTGTCGAGACCACCCTCATGGTGGCCATAGTCAGCGGAGTGGCGGTGGCGCTGCTCGGCGTGTTTATCTCCCCTCTGCTCTTGGTGTGGATCAGCACACCCGAGGAAGTGCTCGGCCCTGCCACGCTCTACCTCCGGATATTCTTCTGCGGAGTGCCATTCCTGATGCTGTATAACTTCGGCAGCGCCGTGTTGCGCAGCATGGGTGACACCCGGCGCCCCTTCTATGTGCTTGCCGTGTCGGGAGTTATCAATGTGGGCCTCAATCTGCTCACGGTGATAGTGCTCGACATGAACGTGGCGGGCGTGGGTATCGCCACGGTGGTTTCCGAAGCTGTGAGCGGCCTGTGGATTCTCAACATGATACGCCGCGAAAGAGCCCCCTTCGGGGTGAAGCTGCGCAGGATGAGGGTTTATCGCCGAGAGCTCAACCGCATGTTGCGCATCGGCCTTCCCGCCGGACTCCAAGGCATGGTCTTCGCCCTCAGCAACACCCTCATCACCGGCAACATCAATCTCTTTGGCGCAGCGGCAAGCGCGGGCAGCGGCGCGGCCCTCACCTACGAATACTACTGCTATTTTGTGATAGTGGCGTTTGTTCAGGCTGCCGTGGCCTTTACGGGAGCCAACTATGGCGCCGGCAAGATAGACCGCTGCAAAAAGGTGTTTAAGGTGTGCATGACCATGAGCGTATTGGGGTGTATGCTGCTCAACCTCCTCATAGTGTGGCAGAAAGAATTTGCAATCGGCATCTTTACCCAAAGCCCTGAGGTTATGGCCTTCGCCTATATGCGCCTCACGGGAGTGCTGATGCTGCAATGGATGGCGAGCAGCTATGAGGTGTCGGGCGCCTGTATGCGCGGCCTCGGCTATTCAATGACCCCCACTGTGCTCACGATATTGGGCACTTGTGTGCTGCGAGTGGTGTGGGTCACCACCGTCACCGCCAATGCCACCGATTTCGACCTCCTGATGCTGGTCTACCCCGTCACCTGGGTAATAACCGGCACGAGTGTATTGGTGGCCTATGTGATTGTCACGCGCCGGGCCTACCGCAAAATCCATTTGGTCAGTTAAAATAAATAGTGTAACTTTGTGGGATTAATTCCCTTAAACCCATACCCGATGAAAAAATCAACCCTGATACTTCCTGCAGTGGTGGCCGGCGGCGTAGCCGTGACAGCCGCCACAATGCTCAATTCGTGCGGCACCGCCGCCAAGGCTGAGAAAACCGAGCGTGAGCCGATGAATATCGTCTATATCATGACCGACGACCACACCGCCCAGATGATGTCGGCCTATGATACCCGCCACATCGAGACCCCCAACCTCGACCGCATTGCCAACGACGGTGTGAAATTCACCAACAGCTATGTGGCCAACAGCCTCAGCGGCCCTTCGCGCGCTTGTATGCTCACCGGCAAACACAGCCACGCCAACGGATTTACCGACAACACCACCTGTGTGTTTGACGCTTCACAGCCCATCTTCCCCAAATATCTCGGCGAGGCCGGCTATGAAACCGCCATCTTCGGCAAATGGCACCTCGAGTCTCTCCCCCAGGGATTCGGCACATGGGAAATCGTGCCCGGTCAGGGCGATTACTACAATCCCCGCTTTATCGAGATGAACGGAGACACTATCGTGGAGCAGGGCTATCTCACCAACATCATCACCGACAAGTCGATCGACTGGCTTGAGAACAAGCGCGACAAAGACAAACCTTTCTGTCTGCTGATTCACCACAAGGCCATTCACCGCAACTGGCTGCCCGACACCGCCGACCTCGCCCTCTATGAGGATAAGGTGTTTGAGCTTCCCGAAACTTTCTATGACGACTATCAGGGCCGCGAGGCTGCCGGTCTCACCGAAATGCGCATTTTCGACGACCTCGACCTCATCTATGACCTCAAGATGGACAGCCCCGACTCGACTTCGCGCCTCAAGGAGACCTATCTCGAATATGTGGGCAGAATGAATCCCGACGAGAGAGCCAAATTTGAAGCTTTCTATCAGCCTATCCGCGACGATTTCTTCAGCCGCAAGCTCGAAGGCAAGGAGTTGGCCGAATGGAAATATCAGCGCTATATGAGAGACTATGCCAAGGTGGTGAAGAGCCTCGACGACAATGTGGGCCGTGTGCTCGACTATCTCGACAAGAACGGTCTGCTCGACAACACCCTCGTGGTCTATACCTCCGACCAGGGTTTCTATATGGGCGAACACGGATGGTTTGACAAGCGATTCATGTATGAGGAGAGCCTCAACACCCCGCTCGTGATGATGCTTCCCAAAGGCATGGACCGCAAGGGCGAAATCACCGAGCCGGTTCAGAATATCGACTACGCTCCCACATTCCTCGAACTCGCCGGCGTGGCTGTGCCCGAAGATATGCATGGCAAGAGCTTCGCTCCGCTGCTCAGAGGCGACAAGGTGGAAGGCGAATGGCGCCCCGACGGTATCTACTACCACTTCTATGAGTATCCCGGCGAGCACTGTGTGAGACGTCACTATGGTGTGAGAGACGACCGCTACAAACTCATGCACTTCTACAACGATATCGACCAGTGGGAGTTATACGACCTTCAGAACGACCCCAACGAGCTCAACAACCTCTATGGCAAGCCCGGATATGAAGAGGTGACCAAGACCATGATGGGTAAGCTCAAACGTCTTCAGGAGCAGTATAAGGATCCTATCAGCGAGAAATATCCGATAAACGACTGAAACCATAAATGAAAAGACAAATGCTTGTGGCCATAGCCGGGCTGCTTCTGCAGCTCGGCTTGGCGGCACAGGATCAGGAGGTGAGGCGCGGCTTGCTTGTGCCTTATGCCGAAGACCGGTTTAAGGACATGGCCGGCCTGAGATATGAGCAAAGCCCCTTCTACCGTTCGCTCACGGCCCGAGGCGACACAGCTTCGTTTGTCATGCCCCGCGAGTGGGCCGGCAAGCGCATCGTGCTGGCTATCGACAGCCGTCCCAACAGCAGCAATTCTCCCAGGGCCAAGCTCAACGGCCACCTCCTCACCGACAACGGTGGCGGAGCGATATGTCAGTGGGACATAACCTCGCTGCTCAACGAAAACACTCCTCCTCCCAAACCGGCGCGCAACACCCGTGCGCGCAAGCCTGCCGCCGCCACGGCCCCCAAGGATTCGCTCAACCGCATTGTGCTGAGCGGATTAGGTGCCGGGCGCCACTACATTTATCTTTATGCCACTCCCAAAAGGGTGTGGGTCAACGACTATACCATAACTACCTCGGTGACCGACAACGGCCAGAAACCCGAGGGAGTGTTTAATCTCGACATCAACCTCGGCGGCATTACCGGCAAGCGGGGGGATATAGCGGTGGAATACATGCTGTTTGACGACACCCGCCATCAGGTTGCCGCCGGACGTGCCGATGCGGCGCCGCGGCTGAAATTCCACGCCGACATTCCAAATATTAAAATTTGGACTCCGCGCCACCCCAACCGCTATATGGTGGCGATAATCTTGCGCGACGACAATACCGGTGCGCATATCCTCACCGTGGGTTGCCCGCTGAGATTCACCGACGAGCCTCAGACCGAGCGGAGCGCCACCCCCGTCATGGCAATGCATCCCGGAGGGATAGAGCGCACCGTGATAGTCGACTCGCTGCCCGACAGCCCCGACAGCCGAAACCGCCTGCTCAGATCCCTGCGGCTCACCGGCGCAGAGCGTGTGGCCACCCACGGGTGGGAAGGGCGCCTGTGGACTGACCTCGCCGAAGCCAACGGCATCAACGTGACCGAAACCGACCGCCTCGACATCACAACCGCCAACGCGGCTCCCCACCTCAGCGACACCCCCGAGGGGTGGAGCCTGCTTGCCCGCCGGTTGAGACGCGTGGTGACCGAGCCGGGCGACACCCTCCCCCTGTCGATCACCGCCGTGTCGGCTCAGAACGGCGTGGGCCTCGAAGCGTTTGCCCTCGACTGGGAGCTGATAAGCCCCGAGGGAACGCGTGTGGCTACCGACAAAGGGGTTGTGACCGCTGGAGAGCCTGGTGAGTCGAAGCGCATAGTGCTCACCGACCGACGCCTCTCGAAACTGCTTCCCCGTGGCGCCAACGAGGGATTTCTCAACCTCACATGGCGCGCCGCCGATGAGATGGCCGGTGTGGAACCGGGCGCCGTGGTGGCCGTAGAGCAGATGGTGCTACCCAAAAAAGCTTTGGTTAACGCTAAGGATCTGCGTCTCGAAAAGCTCAAAGGCAAAAAGAAAGGCAACACCGAGACCTGGAAGGCCAAGAATGTGGAATTTAGCATAGACCTCGGCCGCGGCATCGTGACCGAAATTTCGATCGACGGGCGCCGCTTGCTCGCCGGTCACTTATTGCCTATGCCTGCCGACTATATGCCCAAAATCGGCTATACCAACGGCAGGTCGACCTACGACAAGCAGAAGCGCGAGCTTAAGCTGGAGTGTGAGCTGAGAAACACCGACGGCACTCCCCTCGGCCATGCCGTGACGACTCTCTCGGTCAACAGCCGCGGCGAGCTCAACATCGGCTCGCGCATTTTCGGCCAAACAGTCGCAATGGTCGGAGCGCTCAAACTCACTCTTCTCCCCCTGGGCAACGGCGATATTGTGTATCTCGGCCGCGGACCCGCCAACACCGGCGCCGAAGATATTATGGCCCATCCCGACACTCCCCGCGCCCGCATTGGTCTCAACCGGGGCAACGCCTACCGCTCGGGATATGAGCTTCATGCCGACACAAGATATGTGGTTGTGGGAGGAATGTTGCGAATCGAATCAAAGTCGCCTTTCGACTTCGACGCCATGCCTCACGACAACGACCAGATAGTGAAACTGAGTGTCGCTCCCGAAGGCACACAATATACGTTAAAGATGTTTTAAACCGGGCGGAATGACTGCCACAGGTTTTGACCTCCGCGAAATTATATGTAATTTTGCCCCCTCAACTAAATCATACCAATCATTCAACAGCAAGAATTTCACGCAATAGGAATGAAAAGATATAACCTTATCAACAACATTCTGGGATGGGTGTGCTTTGCGATTGCCGCAGTCACCTATCTGCTCACCGTTGAGCCAACAGCCAGCTTCTGGGATTGTCCCGAATTTATCCTTCAAGGTTTCAAACTCGAAGTGGGTCACCCGCCGGGCAACCCCGTGTTTATGCTCGCCGCAAGATTTTTCATCAATTTTGTGGGTGGCGACGTAACTAAGGTTGCTCTTGCTGTCAACTGCATGTCGGCTCTGCTGAGTGCGGCCACGATTCTCCTGCTGTTCTGGACGATTACCCACCTCGTGCGCCGGCTTATCATTCCCGACAACGACAAGGAGGTAAGTCTCACCAAGATAATCGTCACTATGGGTGCCGGTCTCTGCGGCGCCCTGGCCTATACATGGAGCGACACCTTCTGGTTTTCGGCTGTTGAGGGCGAGGTTTATGCCTTCTCGTCGTTCTGCACAGCGCTCGTGTTCTGGCTCATCCTGAAATGGGAAAACCGTGCCGACCAGCCTCACAGCGACAAATACCTCGTGCTCATTGCCTATGTGATCGGTATTTCGATTGCCGTTCACCTGCTCAACCTGCTCTGTATCCCCGCCATCGTGCTCGTGATATACTACAAGAAGTGGGCCAATCCCACCGGCAAGGGCTCGCTGATAGCGCTCGTTATTTCGTTTGTGATCGTTGCGGCTATATTATATGGTCTTGTGCCCGGCTTTATCGAAATGGCCCAGTATGCCGAGCTGCTCTTTGTCAACGGTCTCGGCATGAGCTACAACGTCGGCACACTGATTTATGCCATACTCCTCCTCGCCTCGTTTGTATGGGCCGTTTATGAGCTCTACGCCCTCCGCTCGCCCAACAAGGTGAGAATCTCGTTTGTGGTGATGGTGCTCATGTCGGGCATCCTGCTCATCGGCTCGTCATGGTGGCTCCCCCTGCTTCTGCTCATTGCCCTCTGCGCCTACCTGTGGGGCGCGAAGAAGCTCAATGTCAGGGTGCTCACCATCTGCGCCATGAGCATTTTCGTGATCTTCATAGGCTATTCGAGCTACGCGCTGCTGCTGATAAGAAGTAGCTCGGCCACCCCGATGAATCAGAATGCCCCCGACAATGTGTTTGCCCTCAGCTCCTACCTCAACCGTGAGCAGTATGGCGAGACACCCCTCATCTATGGCCGCACAATCAATTCGCAGCCTCTCTACATTCAGGACTATTCGGGCCGCACACCCATCTATGACGAGGGCCCCGCGCTCTATGCCAAGACAGTTAAGACTTCGCCCGAGCAGCCTGACGAATATGTGATGACCGGCCATAAGAAGAGCTACAAGATGACTCCCGAGCTCAACATGCTCTTCCCCCGCATTCACAGCTCGGCCGACCGTCACCCCGAGTTCTACCGCGAATGGATAGGTTTTCAGGGTGAGCCGGTGCTCGCCACCACCACTGTCGACGCTTCGGGCAACCCCATCGATCAGAGATATCTCAACAAGCCCACTATGGCTGAAAACCTGAGATTCTTCCTCGTTTATCAGCTCAACCACATGTATTGGAGATATTTCATGTGGAACTTCGCCGGCCGTCAGAATGACATTCAGGGCAACGGCGAGGTGAATCAGGGCAACTGGATAAGCGGAATACCCTTTATCGACAATCCCCGCCTGGGTGATCAGAGCCTCCTCCCTTATGACGAGGGTGAGGGCAACAAGGGTCACAATGTGTTCTATATGCTTCCCCTGCTGCTCGGCCTGATAGGTCTCGGCTGGCAGGCATTCACCTCCAAGCGCGGCATCGAGCAATTCTGGGTAGTGTTCTTCCTCTTCTTCATGACCGGTATTGCCATTGTGCTCTACCTCAACCAGACTCCCGGACAGCCCCGTGAGCGCGACTATGCGTTTGCCGGCTCATTCTATGCCTTTACTATCTGGATCGGCATGGGCGTGCCCGCTCTGTGGCGTCTGCTCTGCAACGCTTTCAAAAAGGAGAAACCCTCCGGCAACGACTCTCCTTCCGACAAACCGGCTATGGCCATAGTGGCTGCCGTGATCGGTCTCGTGGTGCCCTTGCAGATGGTTTCGCAGACCTGGGACGATCATGACCGCTCGGGCCGTTACACCACCCGCGATTTCGGTTTCAACTATCTCAATTCGCTCGACGAAAACGCCATTATCTTTACCAACGGCGACAACGATACCTTCCCGCTATGGTATGCCCAGGAGGTTGAAGGCGAGCGCACCGACGTGAAGGTTGTCAACCTCAGCTATCTCACTACCGACTGGTATGTAAACCAGATAATCCGCCCCACATATAATTCACCCGGTATCAAGATTCAGGGCAAGCCCGAGGCTTATGCCTACGACAAGATGCAGTATAACTACTTCATTCAGCCTGACACCACTCCGGTCAACGCCCTCAACTCGCTGCGCGATCTCTATAGCCCCGAAAGCTATCATCCCACCTATGGTGTGAATGTCATGAACTATCCTGTGGTGTATATTCCTGTCGACACAGCCGCCATGATCAGGGCTGGCCGCATCTCGGCCGATGAAGCTCAGGCCGCCGAGCCCTATATCATTACCGACCTCAGCAACGGAGGCAGCGCTTCGGGTGCCACTCTCAGCGAGGTGGTGAGTCTCGACATGCTTGCCACAAGCGCTCAGAACGGCTGGAACCGCCCGGTTTACTTTGCCATGACCGTGCCCGAATCCTACTATCTCGGTCTCAGCCCCTATGTGCGCAACACCGGTCTTGCCTATGAGGTTGGTCCCGTCATGAGCCGCGATGGCCGCACTTCGGTCAACACCGACAAGATGTATGCCAATATCACCGAGAAATTCCGCTGGGGAGGCCTCGACAAGATAGGAGAGAACGGCAAGGTGCCCTATCTCGACGAGACCGTGCGCCGCATGGTCACCACCCATCGCTCCGCTATTCTCGACCTCGCCACCGCTCTCTATAACGAGGGCGTGCAGGCCACCGAGCTGGGTGACTCTGTCAAGAATCCCGATTACTACCGCGAGTCGCTCACCTATGCCGACGACCGCTTTGCCAAGGCTACAGCTATTCTCGACCTCATGCTCGAGAAACTCCCCGTCAAGGCTATGCCCCTTGGCTGGAGCATCGGCCCGACAACTGCCGAACTCTATTGCCGCCTCGGCATGGCTACCGGCAACAAGGAGCTGACCGAAAAGGGCCTCAAACTTTACAAGGACCAGATCGATCAGTTTACCGACAACGTGAGATATTATCAGAGCCTCACTCCGGTGCAGTATGCCACACTGAGCCGCACCGACAAGTATATCTATCAGATTCTGTTTGTCGACACCATTCAGTCATATATCGACTATGGTGGCGACCTGCAGAGCCTCGAGGATGAGATTGTGGCCCGCGGCGTTAACCTGCAGAGAGTGCTCGAGCTCTATCAGCGCGCCATGTCGTCGCAGGGTGGCGCCGAGATGCAATCTTCAGGCGAAGAATAAATCATGTTTATCGAACAACCTCCGCTGCTGTATCGCCTCCTCTTTCCGGAGGCGATATGGCGCGTGAGACGCAAGGGCCGCAAGGTGGCTTATCTCACCTTTGACGACGGCCCGATACCCGAAGTAACCCCGTGGGTGCTCGACACGTTGAAGCACTACGGGGTTAAAGCTACCTTTTTCATGGTTGGCGACAATGTGAGGCGCAACCCCGACCTCTTGCAGCGAATCAAGGATGAGGGTCACAGCTGGGGCAACCACACCATGCATCATATTCAGGGGCGCGCCACCACCACGCGCCGCTATCTGCGCGATCTCACCGAGGCCGACGAGCTTATCGGCTCGCCTCTCTTCCGCCCTCCTCACGGTTTGCTGAGATATGGTCAGGCAAAGATAGTGAGGCGCCATTACAATCTGATTATGTATGACCTCGTGACCCGCGACTATTCGCGGCGTCTCACCCCCGACGATGTGGTCAACAATGTGAAGCGCTATGCCCGCAACGGCAGCATAATCGTGTTTCACGACTCGCTCAAGGCGTGGCCCAACACACGCGAGGCATTGCCGCGGGCAATAGAATGGCTTTTGGCCGAAGGTTATGAGCTGCTCCCCATACCTATGTGATCACTCCTGGCTCGGCGAGCGGATGACTCTTGCCGGCGCCGCCTCTTGGGGTGTGGCCGAGGTGAGTCCTGTTGATGCGGAGGCCGCTGAGCGCTACCGCCGGTGGATCGACGCCGGCTATCATGGCGCCATGGGCTATCTCGCCGCCAACTGCGACGTGAGAGACAATCCCGCTTTGCTGCTCGAAGGGGCGCGCTCGATGATAATAGGCGCTTTCAGCTATGCTCCCGCCACTCCTGAGGCTGCCCGCTTAGGCTTCGGAAGCCCTATTGCGCGCTATGCTCTCGGGTTGGATTATCACTATGTGTTGAGAGAGCGGTTGGCGCCGCTTGCCGCCGAACTGGAGCGCCTGAGCGGCACACCGTCGCGCATCTGCATCGACTCGGCACCCCTGCGCGAGCGTTATTGGGCCGAGAAAGCGGGAGTAGGGCGCATAGGCCGCAACGGCCAGCTGATAGTGCCCGGCGTGGGGAGCCTTGTGTTTATAGCAGTAATTTTGACAGGAGCCGCGCTTCAACCTACACAACCTTCAACGTCTGTTTGTCCTCCCGGCTGCGGAGCCTGTCTGAGAAAATGTCCCGTTGGAGCTCTGAAGGGCAACGGAATCGTCGAGGCCCGCAAATGCCTCTCCTATCTCACGATTGAATATAGAGGTGAGCTGACCCCTGCCGACGACCTCAAAGGCCGTCTGTGCGGCTGTGACGCATGCCTGGAGGCATGTCCCGAAAACCGTGCCGCCCTCTCCGGTCAGCTCGGCCCCGAAGTGCCCGTGATCGACGAATTTCAACCCCGAGCGGAAGCCGCGGAAATCACGCCCCGACAAGCCGCCCAAATCACCACCGGCCAATTTAAAAAGCTCTTCGCCAACACC
>CAYLMR010000072.1:0-11873 GCA_964384885.1 uncultured Bacteroides sp. | reverse complement strand
TCCCCGTAGGCGTGGCCCGTCAGCTCACCCTCGACCGCGACCCCCACGGCAACGTGCAGGTATCGCTCATCGAAACCGAAAAGCTCCTCAGCGAAATGGTTGCCGTGCGTCTCGAAGAAAAGCGCAAGGAAGGCAGCTATAACGGCAAGTTCTCAGCCCTCCATCACTTCTTCGGTTATGAAGGCCGCTGCGCAGCTCCCTCCAACTTCGACGCCGACTATTGCTATGCCCTCGGTTATAACGCCGCCTGCCTCATCGCCGCAGGTGTGACCGGCTACATCTCAAGCCTCAGAAACCTCACCCGTCCCTCAGTGCAGTGGCTTGCCGGCGGTGTGCCCATCACCATGATGTTTAACATGGAGCGTCGTAACGGCAAAATAAAACCCGTTATCCAGAAAGCTCTCGTCAACCTCAACGATACCCCCTTCCGTCGCTTCGCTGCCAAGCGCGACGATTGGGCTATCAACACCTCGTATGTGTTCCCCGGCCCCATCCAGTATTTCGGCCCCTCTGAAGTGTGCGACCAGCCCACTCTCACCCTCCACTACGAGCAGTTTGACAAATAAGCTATACCATTCCTTCTAACTACAGCTTGCATTTTAACGAAGGAGAGTTCCGTGACAACGTCGTCGCGGAACTCTTTTTTATGACCATATCGCCTAAACGTCGGAAATTAGGTTATTTGACAAAAAAGTCGTAACTTTGCGAAAATTTTTTCCACACGGTTTTCAGTATGAAAAAACAGTTTCAAGAATATAACCGATTTGATTTGTCGGAAATCAACAAGCAGATGCTTGAGCAATGGAACGAAGCCTCTCTCTTTGAGGCAAGTCTCAAGGCCCGCAAGGGTTGCCCTCCCTTTGTGTTCTATGAAGGACCCCCTTCGGCCAACGGAATGCCCGGTATTCACCATGTGATGGCCCGCACTATCAAGGATATATTCTGCCGCTATAAAACCATGAAGGGTTACGAGGTGAAGCGCAAGGCCGGCTGGGACACACATGGTCTGCCCGTTGAGCTTGGCGTGGAAAAGAGCCTCGGTATCACCAAAGAAGATATCGGCAAGAAAATCTCGGTTGACGATTATAACGCCGCCTGCCGCCGCGAGGTGATGAAATATACCCGCGAATGGGAAACACTCACCAACCGCATGGGCTATTGGGTAGACCTCAACGACCCCTACATCACATACGACAACCGTTATATCGAGTCGCTCTGGTGGCTGCTCTCTCAGCTCTACAAGAAAGGCTATCTCTATAAGGGCTACACCATCCAGCCCTATTCTCCCGCCGCCGGCACAGGCCTCAGCTCCCACGAGCTCAACCAGGAAGGTTGCTACCGCGACGTGAAAGACACCACCTGCATCGCCGAGTTTGTGGCTCTTGACCCGAGAGAATCAATGAAAGGCTGGGGCACCCCCATGTTCCTCGCATGGACCACTACCCCCTGGACTCTCCCGTCGAACACCGCCCTCGCCGTTGGTCCCGACATCGACTATGACATCATCCGCACCTACAACCCCTATTCGGGCGAGAAGATCACCGCTGTGATAGCTCAGGCCCTTGCGCCCAAGCTTCTCAGCGCCGAGGGTGCCGAAGCCGATCTCGACAGCTATGAGAAAGGCTCGAAGATAATTCCCTGGCGCGTGGTTGAAACCGTCAAGGGTTCCGACCTCGTCGGCATGAAATATGAGCAACTCTTCAAGTGGGTCAACCCCGGCGAAGGCGCTTTCAGAGTGATACCCGCCGATTATGTCTCGACCGAAGACGGTACCGGCATCGTTCATATCGCAGGCACATTCGGCGCCGATGACCTCCGTGTGTCAAAGCTCAACAATGTGCCGCCGCTCCACCTCGTCGACGTTGACGGCAACATCCGCCCGATGGTTGACCTGCGCGGCCGCTATTACTATATGAGCGCCCTCGACCCCGAGTTTGTGAAAGACAACGTCAATGTCGAGGAATATTCAAAGTGGGAAGGCAAGTGGGTCAAGAACGACTATAACGCCGAAGCCACCGAAGCTACCGAGACTCTCGACGTGGAGCTCTGCATGGAGCTTAAGAAGCGCGACCGTGTGTTTAAGATCGAAAAGCATGTGCACTCCTATCCCCACTGCTGGCGCACCGACAAGCCCGTGCTCTACTATCCTCTCGACAGCTGGTTTATCCGCTCCACCGCCTGCCGCGACAAGCTCATCGAGCTCAACAACGAAATAAAATGGAAGCCCCGCTCAACCGGCGCCGGCCGCTTCGGCAAATGGCTTGAGAATCTTCAGGACTGGAACCTCAGCCGCTCACGCTACTGGGGTACTCCCCTGCCCATCTGGCGCACCGAAGATGCCCGCGAGGAGATATGCATCGACTCGGTGGAGACTCTCTATAACGAAATCGACCGCGCTGTAGAAGCCGGATTCATGAAGAGCAATCCCTATCGCGACAAAGGTTTCGAGCCGGGTGTCTACACCAAAGAAAACTATGAGAAGATCGACCTCCACCGCCCCTATGTTGACGATATAATCCTCGTGTCGGAGACCGGTCGCCCCATGAAGCGCGAAACCGACCTCATCGACGTGTGGTTTGACAGCGGTGCGATGCCCTATGCCCAGATTCACTATCCTTTTGAAAACAAGGAAGCCTTCGACCGCGGCGATCTTTTCCCCGCCGACTTCATTGCCGAAGGCGTTGACCAGACCCGCGGTTGGTTCTTCACCCTCCACGCCATCGCCGGCATGATATTCGGCACCAAAGCCTATAAAGCCGTGATAAGCAACGGCCTGGTGCTCGACAAGTTCGGCAACAAGATGTCAAAGCGTCTCGGCAACTCGGTCGACCCCTTCAAGACCATCGAGGAATATGGCTCCGACCCGCTGAGATGGTATATGATAAGCAACTCCGCGCCGTGGGATAATCTGAAGTTCGACGTGCAGGGTGTGCAGGAAGTGGCCCGCAAATTCTTCGCCACTATCTTCAACACCTATAAATTCTTCGCTCCCTATGCCAACGTTGACGGTTTCACCGCCACCGAGCCCGAAATACCTGTGGCCGAGCGTCCCGAAATCGACCGCTGGATAATCTCCACCCTCAACACTCTTGTGGCTACCGTTGAGCAGGCTCTTGAAGACTATGAGCCCACCCGCGCGGCCCGTGCCATAGCCGAGTTTGTTGACAACAACCTCAGCAACTGGTATGTGCGCCTCAACCGCAAGCGCTTCTGGGGTGCCGAGATGAGCGCCGACAAGCTCGCTGCCTATCAGACCCTCTACACCTGTCTTAAGACCGTGGCCCGACTGATAGCCCCGATCGCTCCTTTCTATGCCGACAAGCTTTATCGCGACCTTCGTCTCGACAACGAGCCCGAGTCGGTTCACCTCGCCCTCTTCCCCGAGGCCGACACCTCGCTCATCGACGCCGCTCTCGAGCGCCGCATGCAGCTCGCCCAGCAGATCACCTCGATGGTGCTCAGCCTGCGCCGCAAAGCCAACATTAAGGTGCGCAAACCGCTGAGACGCATCATGGTGCCCGCCAACGACGCTGACCTCCGCGCCGACCTCGAAAGCATCTCTCCCATCGTGTTGTCGGAAGTCAACATCAAGGAACTCGAAATCGTGGCCGACGGTGAGGGTGTGCTCGTGAAGCGCGTGAAACCCGACTTCAAGAAGCTCGGTCCGAAGCACGGCAAAGCTATGAAGCAGGTTGCTGAAGCCATCCGTCAGATGGATCAGCACTCTATCGCTCAGCTTGAACAGCAAGGCTCAATCGAGCTCGCAATACCCGGTGGCACCGCCGTGGTAGATCTCTCTGACGTTGAGGTTATCTCCGAGGATATCCCCGGCTGGCTCGTGGCCAACGAGGGCAACATCACTGTGGCTCTCGACATCACCGTCACCCCCGAGCTCGAAGCCGAAGGCATTGCCCGCGAGATTGTCAACCGCATTCAGAACATCCGCAAATCCTCAGGTCTCGAAATCACCGACCGCATCAACCTCACCTTCCTCAAAGGTTCGGGAGCCGATCAGGCTATCACCGACTGGAGCGACTACATCTCCAATCAGGTGCTTGCCAACAGCATCAGCTTTGCCGACCAACTCGAAGGCGCCGAGACTCTCGATCTCGACGACATCAAGGTCGAGGTTAAGGTTGCGCCGGTTAAGTGACCTGTAATTCAACTTCTTACCTAAACCCATTAACTGAAAAACCTCTCCTATGGCTGAAAAAACCAGATATTCAGACGAAGAACTGCTTGAATTTAAAGAGCTGATTCTCAAAAAACTCGAGAAAGCCCAACGCGATTATGAGGAGCTGAGAGCCGACATAATGAACGAGGGCAACGACACTGTCGACACCTCGCCCACATTCAAGATTCTTGAAGAGGGCGCCGGCACTCTCGGCAAGGAGGAGGCCGGAAGGTTGGCCCAGCGTCAGCTTCAGTTTATTCAGCATCTTCAGGCCGCTCTCGTCAGAATAGAGAATAAAACCTACGGCATTTGCCGCGTTACCGGCAAACTGATTCCGAAAGAGAGACTGAGGGCTGTGCCCCACGCCACTCTCTCGGTCGACGCCAAGTTAGGCAAAAACTAACCCACGGCTTTCCCTAACCCAGAAATGTCAACTCAAGATAACACCCCCACACCGTCACACACCATCAACCGCCGGGCCCTTCTTTCTTTCGGCCTGGTGGGTTTGGTGGTGATAATCGACCAGGTGATAAAATTCCTCATCAAGACCCGCTTCTACTTGGGCGAGGATATGGAAATCACCTCATGGTTTCACCTTGTTTTTGTTGAAAACAACGGCATGGCCTTCGGCATGACCATAGGAAGCAAATATTTCCTCACGTCGTTCCGCATTTTGGCCGTGGTGGTTTTGGGGTGGTACCTCTTCCGTCTCACCATTCGCCAACGGTGGGGAGAAATCAAAACCGGCTACCTGGTGTGTATCGCGCTCATCACAGCCGGCGCCCTGGGCAACATAATCGACTGTCTGTTCTACGGACTGATATTCAACAATCCCATGCCTCCTCAGGTGGCCGTCTTTCTCCCCGAGGGGGGAGGATATGCCCCCTTCATGCTCGGCAAGGTGGTGGATATGTTCTATTTCCCGTTGTTCTCATTCGTGTGGCCCGACTGGCTGCCGTGGGTGGGAGGTCAGTCATTCCTCTTTTTCCAGCCGGTGTTTAACTTCGCCGACTCGGCAATATCGGTGGGCGTTATCGCTCTGCTGATATTTTATTCGGGATATATGTCAGAACTTCACGGCCTCAACAAATCAGACAAGGAGAGCGCCGGCGACACTCCCGACACCGACGAAACTCAGTCAGCCGACAACTAATCACTCCTCTATGACCGGGCAGCTCTCATCATATCTCCGCGCTCACCTGATGCCGATAGCGTCGTCCGCCCTGCTTGCAGCCTTGATGCTTGCGGGCTGCACCCCCACGCCCAAAGGGGTTGTGCCCCCCGACGACATGGCCGAACTGCTCGCCGACATCCACACCGGCGAGAGCGTTGTGGAAATCGAAAGCCGCACCTTCAACAACGACTCGCTGAGACGCACCTTCAAGCAGTCGATTCTCGCCAAACATGGCGTCACCTCCGAGCAGTTTGACTCGTCGCTGATGTGGTATGGCCAGCATATCGACCTCTATTCAAGCGTCTATGAAGATGTGATAAAAATTCTCGAGAAGCGCATCTCAAAAGCCGAGCAAAACGGCGATGTAGACTACGCCCAACCCTCGTCGGGGCCGGCCGAAAGCGACATGAATTTCTATGGCGACTCGGTGGATGTGTGGAGCGGCATGAGGTCGATGGCGTTCAGCTCAAAATCGCCCACATTGACAATCCCCTTCAGCATGGTAGCCAATCAGAACTGGGAGCGGGGCGACGTCTACACCCTCCGTGCCCGTCTGGTCAACGCCAATTCGCAGGCTTTCCTGTCGATGGCGGTGGAATATAACGACGGCAGCATTGATTATGTCACTAACCGCACCATGGGCAATGGCTGGAAAACCATCCGTCTCTTTACCGACTCGGCGAGAGTGGCCCGATCTATCTACGGTCACATCACCTACCTGCCCATGAGCAACGAGGTGGCCTATCTCGACAGCATAACCCTCGTGCGCAAACGCCACGAAGTTGGCGACCGTCCCGACATGGCTCAGAAATCGCTGTCAAGCAGATTCAGATATTGAAAAAGATGGAAAGAGTAATGGCGAGAGAACTGGTATATCTCGGCAAGACCTACCGCATGAGCATTGCGCAGCTCGACACCGCCTCGGGTGAAGTGACCATCTTCAGGTTTGAGAACGAAATCTGCAACACACGGTTTATCGACGGCAGGATACGCCTCTCGGTTATCGGCACCCCCGGCGCCTACCGCTGGGCAATCACTCAACTTTAATGCCCGGCGATATGTAGTAGAGCCTCTTCACGGCGCGGGTTGTTGAGGTATAGAGCCAGCGATAGAACTCTATCACGGGTGTCTCCATCGAAATAAAAGCCATATCGACATAGACATCGCTCCACTGGCCACCCTGGGCCTTGTGGCAGGTCACGGCATAGGCATATTTCACCTGCAGGGCATTGAAATAGGGGTCGGTCTTAAGCATCCTCATCCTCGTCTGCATAGGGGTCGAGGGGGTAAAGAGATCGGGGTCGGTGAGAATATCGTTGGCGAGCTTGCGCAGTTTGTCAGGCTCGAGGGCGGGAGTCTCCGACTGGAGGGTGTCGAGCATTATCTTACACTCCACGCTTATATCGCGGTCGGTGAGCGACAACACCACATCGGCCCATCTCAGGCCATATTTCTGCTCGGTGGAAATCACACGCTCTATGGTGGCAATGTCGCCGTTGGCAATAAAGTCGAGACCCTTGACCTTTGCGCTCCACAGATAATTGTTTTTGGCCACCATGATTCTCTCGCCGCGACACAGCTCCTCCTCGCGGTCGAGAATACGCGACCTTATGGCGCGGTTATATTCTAAGGCGCGGCGGTTGCTGCGGGTAACAACGATGGTGTCATCAATTCCCGCATTTGAGTAGCTCGACGAGATGGCATCCTCGAGATCTTCGCCGGTGAGCGACTGCACATCGTCAAACCTCGACACATGCAACACCGGTTCGGGTAACGGATTGCGTGTCATGGCCCTGCGGAGCAAGGTAGCGTTATAAAGTATTCCGCTGCTCGAAGCCTGACGCACCGTCTTGGTCATCACGGCGCGGGTGACCTTAAGCCCCATTGAGCGGAGCACATCGGGATTCATCGCCGGGCTCTCGATACACCCCACCGGGGGCAACTGAGCGGTGTCGCCAAGCAGAATCATTCGGCAATCCTCCCCCGAATACACATAATATATAAGGTCTTCGAGCAACGAGGGCCTGCCGTCGCTGTCGCCTGCCCCTATCATCGAAGCCTCATCGACAATGAAGAGGGCCCTACGCATAGGGTTTTCAGCCACCGAAAAAAATCCATCGTTACTGCCTGGCATAGGCGGGCGGTAGATGCGCCGGTGGATCGTCGAGGCAAATTTCCCTGCAAAGCGTCCGAACACCTTGGCCGCCCTGCCGGTCGGAGCCATCAATACTACCGGCATGTTGAGCGCCGAAAGCGTCTTGACAAGCGCTCCCATAAGCGAGGTCTTGCCGGTGCCGGCATAGCCGCAAAGCAGAAACACCGAGTCGCTGCTCATCACCCCGGGAGTGACAAATCTCGACAGCGCGGCTATCACCCCCACCTGCTGATCGGTGGGCAGGTAGGGAAGATTGTTGATCACAGATTCGCCTATGTAGCGGGTGAATTGGGCAAGCTGGTCGGGCGACAGGTCCGACGCTATGCCACTATTGTCGGCAGGGGGTAATTGGGTCATCTCTTTTCAGGAAAATGAAACAACGGCTTAGAGGCGCCGGAAATGGATTTTTTTGTAATTTTGCAGGTTGAAAATTCTTTTGTAGAACTTCTAACCGATAGCCAAAGCAATGTCACCCGCAATAACCACACTCATCTTTCTTGTAATCAGCAATGTCTTCATGACCCTTGCATGGTATGGTCACCTCAAGCTCCAGAGCTCGGGAGTGTCGACCTCATGGCCGCTCTATGCCGTGATATTCCTGTCATGGGGCATAGCGCTGCTGGAATATTGCTTTCAGGTGCCCGCCAACCGCATAGGCTTTGAAGGCAACGGAGGCCCCTTCTCGCTCATTCAGCTTAAGGTGATGCAGGAGGTTATCACACTGGTTATCTTCGTGATATTCAGCCTTCTCGCCTTTGAGGGCTTTCATCTCAGGTGGAATCATATCGTTGCCTTTCTCTTGCTTGTCGGAGCGGTCTACCTTGTGTTTATGCCCGACCCTTCCGCGGCCCGATAATCTTCATCAGAGATATTTTCCCGGGAAACGCTGCTTCACATCGTTGACCACCTCGCGGATTTTCTGCTCGTCGCTGCGGGGATAGATGAGAAGCACATCCTCACTGTCGGCCACAATGAAATCCTTAAGGCCTGCCGCCACGATGAGCTTACCCTCCTTGCGCTCCACAAAGATCGAGCCGGTGGTGTTATAGCTCATCAGATTGCAGTTCTGAGCCACGTTGGTGTCGCGGTTTTTGGGCGAGGTGTCATAGAGTGCGCCCCAGGTGCCGAGATCGTTCCACGCAAATGACGCACACTCGACATAAACGTTTGAGGCTCTTTCCATAACCGAATAGTCAATCGAAATTGCCGGGCATGAAGCGAAGTTAGCATCGATAAACGCCCTTTCCTCGGGTGTGCCGAAACATGCTTCACCCTTGCGGAACACAGCGTCGAGATTGGGCACATGCTGACGGATAGCAGCAAGAATCGACTTGGCGGTCCAGATAAAAATGCCCGAGTTCCAGAGAAATTCGCCCGAATCAACAAACACCTTTGCCAGCTCGAGGTCAGGTTTCTCGGTGAAAGTCTTGACTTTGAGAATACCGTCGGCCACCTCATTGCCGATCTGAATATAGCCGTAGCCTGTTTCGGGGCGGGTGGGGCTGATGCCGAGAGTGAGCAACGCGTCATTGTGCTCAACAAACTCAAAGCCTCTCTCTACACACTCCTCAAACACCCTCTCGCGGGTTATGAGGTGATCGCTCGGCGCCACTATCATCGACGCCTCGGGGTCGAGCGCATAGATATGGTTGGCCGCCCAGGCTATGCAGGGAGCGGTGTTGCGGCGGTTAGGCTCAAGGAGAATATTCTCCTCAAGCAGCTCAGGCAACTGCTCGCGGATATTTTTTGCATAGGAAGCGTTGGTCACCACGATGATATTTTCGGGAGGCACCAACGGCAACACACGGTCATAGCTCATCTGAAGCAGCGACCGGCTCGTGCCGAAAAAATCTATAAACTGTTTGGGGAGCTCCGTGCGGCTATAGGGCCAGAAGCGGCTGCCTATGCCGCCGCACATTATAACGCAATATCTGTGAGAACGCTTTGATGACATCTTAAGAAATCGGATTAAAAATTAACCGGTTGAGAAGGTGATGACAGATAGTTGTGACCACCAAGAAACGGCCACAATCATCCGTCACAATTAAAACGGCACTCCCGCCCGTTTGTTGTATCCCCCCGCCCCATTTTTCCATGTTCTGCAACATATTTCCCCCATCCCCCACCCTCCCGATTCTTTAATTAATGTGTGGGAGGGGTGAAGATTTAGGGGCGGGGATGAGGCATTTGAGCGGGTGAATTGTTATCTTTGCAGTCTACTCAACCAAAATTTCACGATCAAAATGACAGAACAAGATATTATAAAACAGATTTCCTCACGTCTGGGCATTGAGAAACTCAACGCCATGCAGCTTGAGATGATGGGGTGCGCCTCAGATTCGATTCAGCTCATCGCGCCGACCGGTTCGGGCAAAACGCTGGCGTTTGCGGCGTCGATGCTCCGCTCGCTCAAAAATCCGTGCGGCAAGGTGCAGGGGGTGGTGATCGCTCCATCGCGTGAGCTTGTGTTGCAGATATATAATGTGATACGCCCTATCGCCGCCGGCTATAAGACAGTGGCTTTTTATGGCGGCCACGCCATGCGCGAGGAGCAGAGTTCGCTCGCCGTGGTGCCCGACATCATTATCGCCACCCCGGGCCGACTGCTCGACCATGTGAGGAGAAACCACATGAGTCTCACTGAGGTCGAGGTGCTGGTGCTCGATGAATATGACAAGAGCCTTGAGCTCGGCTTTGAGGATGAGATGAAGTCGCTGGTCAAGGAGATGAAAAATGTGAAGCGTATGATTCTCACCTCGGCCACCCGTCCCGAGGCGCTGCCGGCATGGCTGCCGCTCAAGCGCGAGCCGCTGATGATCGAAGCCGCCGTGACCGACGATGCCAGGGGCAAGCTGCAGAGAGTGGAGGTGAAAAGCGCCATTCCCGACAAACTCCCCATACTTGTCGACCTCATCAGGTCGCTTGAAGATGGCAAGGTGATGGTGTTTGTCAACCACCGCGAGAGCGCCGAGCGTGTGTGGCAGGCTCTCGTGAAGGAGGGGATACCTGCCGGCCTCTATCATGGCGCCCTCGACCAGAGCGAGCGTGAGTTAGCGATCGACCTGCTCAACAACTCCACCACCCCGGTGCTCGTCACCACCGACCTCGGCGCCAGAGGTCTCGATATAGCCGAGGCCAACCATGTGGTGCATTATCATCTTCCCCCCACAGTTGAGAGCTGGACCCACCGCAACGGCCGCACGGCGCGAATGGGCAACTCGGGCACCGTATATGTCATTACTTCCGAAAACGACTCGATACCCGATTATGTGGTGACCGAGCGCGAATATGTGCCCACCGGCAAGAGCTCCAACCCCGTGAGGGCACACAGTGATACCCTCTATTTCAACCTCGGCAAGAAGGAGAAGGTGAGCCGCGGCGACATTGCCGGCTTTATCCTCTCAAACACCGATCTTCCTGCCGACCGACTCGGCAAAATCGTGGTTAAAGACCACGGAGCGATAGCCGCAGTGCCGTCCGGTCTCGCCCCCGAAATCATACGCAAACTTTCAGTTCTTCGCCTAAAAGGGAAGAAGGTGAAGGTGAGTCAGCTCACCCGCTGAGCCGCCCGTCGGGAGCATAGAGAGTTGACAATCAACAACATTCCTTAATTTCGGCACATTTTTTAACGGATTGTGCCATAGGTTAAGGAAATGTTAAAAAAGGTTGCGGATGAGGATTTTTCATTACATTTGCAATCAGAAAAGAAATTTAATCAACAGAGCTATTATGCCAAAAATCATAGGAGCCGTAGAAATCAACCGCGAGCGCTGCAAAGGGTGCGACCTCTGTGTCGTGGCCTGTCCGACCGATGTCTTAGCTCTCCAGCCCAAGGAGGTTAACAATCGTGGCTACCACTTTGCCTATGTCGTTAATCCCGACAGCTGCATAGGCTGTGCGTCGTGTGCCGCAGTGTGTCCCGACGGGTGTGTGACCGTTTATCGCAAGCGCATACCCTGACATAGCATTTTTAGCCAGCTCCCCACCAATCGATCAAATGGAAAAAACAGAAATAAAACTGATGAAGGGCAACGAGGCCATAGCTCACGCAGCCGTGAGATATGGCTGTGACGGCTATTTCGGCTACCCCATAACCCCTCAGAGCGAAATTCTTGAAACCCTCGAGAATATCCAACCGTGGGAAACCACCGGCATGGTGGTGCTTCAGGCCGAGAGCGAAGTTGCCTCAATTAATATGGTTTATGGCGGCGCCGCCACCGGCAAAGCGGTTATGACCTCATCGTCAAGCCCCGGCATATCGCTCATGCAGGAAGGCATCAGCTATATCGCTGCCGGCGAACTGCCCTGCCTGATTGTCAACGTGATGCGCGGAGGTCCCGGCCTCGGCACCATCCACCCCTCGCAGAGCG
>CAYLMR010000071.1:0-11893 GCA_964384885.1 uncultured Bacteroides sp. | reverse complement strand
TCAGAGCCCTCTGAAATTTGTTTTTGCCACAAAAATTACATAAATTTGTGGCAAAGGCTCAGAGAGCTCAGAGAACTCAGAGTCCTCAGAGAGCTCAGAGAACTCAGAGGACTCTGAAAAATTGAAAAGACTATGGCTAAGAAATATACACCTGAAAATATCACGGAGCTTGAGCGTGATGATGTGTTTGTGTTTGGCAGCAACCTTCAGGGTGTCCATGCCGGAGGAGCCGCGCGTGTGGCCTATAAGAAGTTTGGCGCCGTGATGGGTCAGGGCGAGGGCTTCATGGGTCAGAGCTACGCTATCCCTACCATGCAGGGGGGAGTGGAGACTATCAAGCCCTACGTTGACCGGTTTATCGAGTTTGCGCGCGAATGTGACCAAAACACCTTTTATGTCACCCGCATAGGGTGTGGCATAGCGGGGTTTAAGGATGAGGAGATAGCGCCTCTCTTTGATGAGGCCTACGACCTCTATAATGTGCGCTTGCCCAAATCCTTCTCCGACATCATAGAGCGCCGTCGCGCCGAGAAAAAGTAACTGCGGCGGGATAAGAATAGCAGAGGGTGGCCCGGGAGTGGGGCCACCCTCTGCTTTAGGGGGGATGGGGCGGGGGAGGTTACTCAAACTCGCGGGGGATGGCCACGATCTTGAGGTTGCTGCCGCGCACGAAGTCGATAACGGCGTCGCGAACTTTCGACTGAGGCACGTCGGCCTCAATGCGCTTGAGGGCGTTGAACACCGAGGTGCCGCTCTGATAGATGTGGCGGTAGACTTTGGCCACGTCGTCGATTTCCTCGTCGGAGAAACGGCCCTTTCTGAGCACCACGGCGTTGACGCCGAAATAAACGGCGGGGTTGTGGGCCATGATGACATAGGGGGGCACGTTGCCCGAGATGCGGCAGCCGCCTTTGATGAGTGTCCAGGGGCCGAGACGGCTTCCCTCGTGGAGAATCACGCCCGACGAGAGGATTGAACATTCACCCACGGTGGTGTTGCCGGCGAGGGTGGCGCGGTTGCCTATCACACAGTGGTCGGCGATGTTGGCGTCGTGGCCGATATGTGAGTCGGCCATGATGAAGGTGCCGTTGCCGATCACGGTGGCTTCACCTTCGCGGATGCTGCGGTTGATGAGCACCTTTTCGCGGATGGTGTTATCATTGCCTATGATGCAGTAGGTTTTTTCACCTTTCCATCTGAAATCCTGAGGATTGGCGCCGATAATGCTGCCGGTGTAGATTTTGTTGCCTGAACCCATGCGGGTGCCACTGATTATGCTCACATAGGGCATAATCTCGCAGTTGTCGCCAATTTCAACATCGGCATCAATATATGCAAAGGGGTGAACGGTGACGTTCTGACCCAGTTTGGCCGAGGGGTCGACGTAAGCAAGGGGGCTAATCATAGATATTTAGGGTTTAAGGTTAATAAGAATTTATCGGCCTCCGCCAAGACTCTGATAGAGGTTGATGAGAGCTTGGGTGCGTGTGTAGTCGCAGGCAAGGCGACCCATCTGGGCGCTGAGCAGATTCTGCTGGGCGGTGATCACTTCGAGATAGGTGGTGCCTGTGGTGCCGAGTTTGAGGAGTGTCTGTGTCACGTCGACGGCGCGGTCGAGGTTGGTGATCTGCTCGGCGAGATAGGCGGATTTCTCGGTGGCCTGATTGTAGGTTGTCATGGCGTTGCTCACCTCGGAGGCTGCGCTGAGCAGGGTATATTCAAAGGTGTTGAGAGCCTGTTGCTGACGGGCTTTGGCCCCCTTGAGGCGCGCAATGTTCTGACCGCGGGCAAAGAGGGGAGCGGCGAGCGAGCCGGCGAGCTGCACAAACCAGTCGCCGGGATTGACTATCATCGAGCCGAGGAGGTTGGTGAAACCGCCGTTGGCTGTGATGTTGAGGCCGGGATAGAAGGCTGCGCGGGCGCTCGCGGTGGTGTAGTAGGCAGCTGCGAGCGAATATTCGGCGGCCTTTACGTCGGGACGGGCGGCGAGCTCGCGCATAGGTATCTCCTCACGGTTGATTTCGGGGAGGGTGAGGAGCGCCGAGGAGCTTGTGGCCCATTCCTGAGGCTGAGTGTTGAGCAGCAGCGACATGGTGTTGTAGAGCTTCTGAAGCGAGGTCTCGGTGTCGGTTATCTGGCCGAGGATGCCGTAGTATTGGGCGCGGGTCTGCACCACCGAAGCCTCGTTGAGATAGGCGGCCTCCTTGAGGTCCATCATAGTCTGGACGGTCTCGGCCCATTTCACTGAGGTTTCGCGCTGAAGGTCGAGCTGTGCGCGGGTCATGGCGATGGCATAATAGGTGTTGGCCACAGCCGAGATGATCTGTGATCTCACGGCCTGCTCATAGCTCTGCGACTGGAGATAGGAGGCTTTGGCGGTGCGGTTGGAGTTGAGCAGCTTGCCGAAGATGTCAACCTCCCAGCTCACCGAGAGGGGGAGCTGATAGCTCCACGACATGGCGTTGCCGGCATAGGAGGCGCCGGCGCCATTGGGCGAGAGGGCCACCGAGGGGAGATAGCTCAGGCGGGCGCCCTGAAGGTTGGCGTGGGCGATGTCGACGTTGAGCTTGGCGTTGGCGAGGTTGGTGTTGGCTTTGAGGGCCTGATAGATGAGGTCGGTGAGCATCGGGTCGGTAAACACCTCCTGCCAGCGCAGGTTGCCGAAGGCGGTCGAGTCGGCTTGGGCTTCGCAGGCCTTGACATATTCCTCGGTGAGGGGAGTGTCCTGAGGCATTTTGAATTTGCCGTAGACATTACAGCCCGAGAGGAGCGATAAGCCTGCGGCGGCCACGGCCGGAATTATGATTTTCTTGGATATATTCATTGTAGTGTGAGCGGGAGTTTAGCGTGAATACTGTTCGATTTCGCTTTCGATGCCCTGGTTGTCGGTGTCTTTCCAGGTCATGGGCTTGATCTTTTCCTGGAGTATCTGGAAGGTTACAAACAATGCGGGAACCACAAATATCTGGCAGAGCATACCGATGAGCATACCGCCCACCGAGCCGGCGCCGAGAGCCCTGTTGCCGTTGGCGCCTACGCCGTGGGCAAACATCATGGGCAGAAGGCCGATGATGAGGGCGAGCGAGGTCATGAGAATGGGTCGCAGACGGGCCACGGCGCCATCGACGGCGGCGCTGAAGATCGACATGCCGGTGCGACGGCGGTCGAGCGCAAATTCCACGATGAGGATGGCGTTTTTGGCCAGAAGACCTATGAGCATGATGAGGGCGATCTGCAGATAGATGGAGTTGGAAATCGATTCGAGGTCGGCGAAGATAAAGGTGCCCATGAGGCCGAACGGTATCGAGAGGATAACGGCGAGGGGAAGGGCATAGCTTTCATACTGAGCCGAGAGGATGAGGTAGACAAACAGCAGACAGAGACCGAAAATCACTGCCGTGGCGCTGCCCGACGAGGTGTTGGCTTCCTCACGGGTCATGCCGGCATATTCATAGCCGAAACCGGTGGGGAGGGTTTCGTTGGCCACGCGCTCGATGGCGGCGAGGGCTTCACCTGAGGAATATCCGGGTGCGGGCTGACCGCTCACCGAAATGCTCTGGAACATGTTGAAGCGGTTGAGCAGGTCGGGGCCGTAGACACGGGTGAGGGTCACGAAGTTGGAAATCGAGGCCATCTCATTGCCGTTGCGCACCTTGATTGAGTTGAGGGTCTCGGGGCTTACGCGGGCTTCGGGCGAGGCCTGCATCATGACGCGGTAGAGCTTGCCGAAACGGTTGAAGTTTGACACATACATACCGCCGTAGTAGCCCTGCAGGGTGGAGAGGATGGTCTGGGGCGAGAGGCCGGCCTGTTTGGCTTTGGCGGCGTCGATGTCGACCATATACTGCGGGAAGGTGGGGTTGAAGGTGGTATAGGCCATCTGAATCTCGGGCTGCTGGTTGAGGGCGCCGAGGAATGTCTGCACCACGGTGAAGAATTCGTTGATGTCGCCGCCGGTCTTATCCTGCATCTTGAGCTCGAAGCCGTTGGTGGCCGAGTAGCCGGTAATCATAGGGGGCGCGAAGATCATCACGCGGCCATCCTTAACATATCTTCCGGTGAGGCCGTAGAGCTGCTGAATCACGGCGTCGGAACTTTCGCTTGCCGAGCGCTCCGACCAGTTTTTGAGCTTCACGATAAATGTGCCGTAGGTGGCGCCCTGACCGGCGAGGAAGCTATAACCGTTGATCATGTTACGGCCCTGAATGGCGGGTATGGTGCCGAGAATCGAGTCAACCTGATCGAGCACTTCGGTGGTGCGCTCCTGCGAGGTGCCCGGGGGCATATCCACCATACAGAATATTGTGCCGGTGTCTTCGTTGGGCACGAGGGTTGAGGGGGTGATGCTCATGAGCCACACGAGCACTGCCACAGCCACGCCCACACACACAAAGGCTGTGACCTTGTGGTGGGTGAAGGCGTTGACGGCCTTGCGGTATCCTTTGAGCATACCGTTGTAGACTTTCTCGAAGGCTTCGTGGAATCTCTTTGAGAAGATGCCTATGAGGGTGAAGATGGCAACCACTACGGCAATGATGCCATAGGTGACGTTTTCAAAGTTAAACCATCCGAGCACCATGAATGTCACGGTGGCGATGAGCAGAATGAAGGTAACGATCGGGGGGATGGAGAAACGCTTTTTATATTGCTGCTTCACCTGGTCGGCGGCTGCGCTATAGGCTGTCGACATGCGCTCCTTGAGGGTCGACTCGTCGTTGTGGGGCTTGAGGAGCACGGCACAGAGGGCGGGCGACAGGGTGAGGGCGTTGATGGCCGAGAAGCCGATGGCTATGGCCATGGTGATACCAAACTGGCGGTAGAACACACCCGAGGTGCCGGGCATGAACGACACGGGGATAAACACGAGCATCATCACGAGGGTGATCGAGATGATGGCGCCGCCGATTTCGTTCATGGCGTCGATCGAGGCCTTGCGTGCGCTCTTATATCCCACGTCGAGCTTGGCGTGAACCGCCTCGACCACCACAATGGCGTCGTCGACCACAATCGCTATCGCCAGCACGAGAGCCGACAGAGTGATGAGGTTGAGCGAGAAGCCGATGAGATACATCAGCGAGAAGGTGCCGATAAGGGCCACCGGAATCGCAATGGCGGGGATGATGGTGGAGCGGAAGTCCTGAAGGAAGATATATGTCACGAGAAACACGAGGATAAACGCTTCGAGGAGCGTCTGCACCACATGTGAAATCGAGGCATAGAGGAAGTCGTTGTTGTTGAGAGGAATGGCGATGCCGAGACCGCTGGGGAGGTCTTTCTTGATCTTATCAACGAATTTCAAGCAGTCGTTGATGATCTTGGTGGCGTTTGAGCCGGCGGTCTGGAACACCATGGCTGTAACGGCGGGCTTGCCGTTATATTTACTGTGGAAGCCATAGGTCACGCGGCCGAGTTCCACGTCGGCCACTTCGCCGAGACGGAGCACCTCGCCGTTTGGAGTGGCGCGGATCACGATGTTCTCAAACTCCTCGGGAGTGGTGAGGCGGCCGCGGTATCTCATGTTATACTGGAAGGTCTGGTTGCCCTGCTCGCCGAAGGCACCGGGAGCAGCCTCGATGTTCTGCTCGGCAAGAGCGTTTGACACATCGGAGGGCATGAGGCCGTATTGAGCCATCACCTCGGGGCGGAGCCATATGCGCATCGAGTAGTCGGCGCCGAGCACCATCACGTCGCCCACGCCCTGAATACGCTGCATTTCGGGCACGATGTTGATCTTCATGTAGTTTTCGATGAAGGTCTCGGGATAGGTGCCGTCTTCGTCATAGAGACACACGCCGACAAGCATGGAGGTCTGGCGCTTCTGGGTGAGCACACCCACGCGGGTCACCTCGGCGGGGAGGAGGCTCTGGGCCTTGGCCACACGGTTCTGCACGTCGACGGCGGCCATGTCGGGGTCGAAGCCCTGCTCAAAATACACGTTGATGGTTGCCGAGCCGGTGTTGGTGGCGGTCGATTCGATATAGGTCATGCCCTCTGCGCCGTTGATCGACTCTTCAAGCGGGGCGATAACCGAGTTGAGCACTGCCTGGGCGTTGGCACCCTGATAGGTGGTGGTCACCGAGATGGTAGGGGGTGCGATATCGGGGAATTGGGTAATGGGGAGAGAGACAAGTCCGATAAGACCCAGCAGCACGATGAATATTGAGATAACCGTCGATAGCACCGGCCGGTTAATAAAAGTGTCGAGTTTCATCTTCTCGTTTGCTTAGGATAAATGTTGGAAAATGATTGATGATCAGCGGAGAGAGAAGTGGGAGCCTCTCGGCTTATTGTTGCTGGGCCGGAGCGGCGGGAGCGGCGGCCGACTTTTCAACGGGGGTGATCACGGCGCCTTCACGCACATTCTGAGTGCCTACGCCTTCAACCACCACGCGGTCGCCGGGGTTGAGGCCCGAGGTAACCACAAAGGTAGCGCCGTCGCTCACGGGAGTAACGGTGATGGGGGTGGTGACGAGCTTGTTGCTGTCGTTGACGATATAAGCGAAACGACGGTCCTGAATCTCGAAAGTGGCTTTCTGGGGAATGATGATCACGTTTTCAGACTCGGAGGGGATGACGATTGTGCCGGTCGAGCCGCTGCGGAGCAATCCCGAGGGGTTGCTGAAGAGGGCGCGCACCGATGAGGCGCCTACGGAGGTGTCGACCACGCCGCTCACTGTGGCTACCTTGCCGGGCAGGGGGTAGGTTGAGCCGTCGGCCAGACGGAGCTCAACGGCGGGCATCGAGGCGATGGCCTCGTCGACGGTGCGGGTGCCCTGGTCGGTCATGTTGAGCAGGTCGCGCTCGGTGAGTGAGAAGTAGGCATACACCTCAGAGTTGTCGCTGATGGTGGTGAGGGGTGAGGCCGAAGAGGGTGAGGCGAGCGAGCCTTCACGCATGGGTATTGTGCCTACCACACCGTCGCTGGGAGCGGTGACAACGGTATATGAGAGGTTTTTCTCGGCGTTGACGAGATTGGCGCGGGCCTGGGCGAGAGCTGCCTGGGCCTGCTCAAGCTGATCCTGGGAGGTCTGATAGTCAAACTGCGAGATAATGTCTTTGCTGAGAAGCACACGCTTTGTATCGGCGGTGCGCTGGGCGGTGGCCACTGCTGTGGCAGCTGAATTGACAGCTGCGCGGGCCTGGTCGACGGCAGCTTTAAATGTCACCTGGTCGAGGGTGAAGAGGGGCTGACCTTTCTTTACTCTCTGACCTTCGTCAACATGCACTTTAGTTATGAATCCTGACACCTGCGGACGGATGGCGATGTCGGTTTTGCCTTTGATTTGAGCGGGATAGGTGGTTTCGCTGCGGGAATTGCCAAGAGAAACGGTCATGACGCCGAGCTCGGGAGCTCCGGCCTGTTGCTGCTGGCTGCCGCCGCCACAAGAACCTAAAGTCACCATGATTGAACACCCTAAACCGAGGGCCATGGTCTTAACTGCTTTGCGATACATATTGGTAGCTTCTTTTATGAATGAATATTCCTGATTTGATGCGATAAAATTCAGTCGGTTAACTGTTGAAACGCGACATTGCGGGCTGAGAGAGCCGCAATAATCACTGCAAAATTAGTCAAAATTTCCCGAAAAATCCGAAGATATTATTTCAACGCGTGGGTGATAGGTGGAAAAATGCCCGAAAATTCTACTTTTATTCCAATTTGGCGCGCGGCGGGGCCGAATAGTCCAATGAGTAGGGCGGGGGTGATTGTCGCGATACGGATATTTTTTTGTAATTTTGCAGACTGATTGTAATTTCACACGCCTACACGGGCGTGAGGCCGCCCGGCCTGTTACAGCCGCCAACCCTTCAGAAAATTAATAATTCAATCACATAAATTTTCATAATCAATTTCAACGCTTATGGCAACAACATTGGTGTCGACCGACTATAATTTCCCCGGCCAGACCGCCGTCTACCACGGCAAAGTGCGTGATGTTTATTCAGTAAATCCCGATTTGCTGGTGATGATAGCCACCGACCGTATCTCGGCGTTTGACGTTATCCTGCCCCAGGGCATTCCCTACAAAGGCCAGGTGCTCAACCAGATCGCCGCCTATTTTCTCGATTCAACAGCCGACATAGTGCCCAACTGGAAGCTTGCCGCTCCCGATCCCATGGCCACTGTGGGTGTGCGTTGCGAGGGCTTCAAGGTTGAAATGATAATCCGCGGTTATCTCACCGGCTCGGCCTGGCGCGAATATCAGGCCGGTTGCCGTGAGCTCTGCGGTGTGAAACTGCCCGACGGCATGAGGGAAAACGAGAAGTTCCCCGAACCTATCATCACCCCCACCACCAAAGCCGACGCCGGCCACGACGAGAATATCTCGCGCGAGGAGATCATCGCCCGCGGAATCGTAGATGCCGCCGACTATGAGGTGATGGAGGCCTACACCCGCCGCCTCTTCGAGAGAGGCACCAAGATGGCCGCCGAGAAGGGTCTCATACTCGTCGACACAAAATATGAGTTCGGCAAGCATAACGGCAAGGTGCTGCTCATCGACGAAATCCACACTCCCGACTCGTCGCGCTATTTCTATGCCGAGGGCTATGAGGAGCGTTTCGAGAAGGGTCTGCCCCAGCGCCAGCTCTCCAAGGAGTTTGTGCGCCAGTGGCTCATCGAGCGCGGATTTATGGGCAAGGAGGGCCAGCAGGTGCCCGAGATGACTCCCGAATTTATCGAGAGCGTGTCGGAGCGCTATATCGAGCTCTACGAGCACATCACCGGTCAGCCCTTTGTCAAGGCCGACGAAGCCAATCTCGTTGACCGCATAGCTGTCAATGTGGAGGATTGCCTCCAAAACATGTCGCTTTGAATGTCGGGTTGCGAAAAGGTTAATCCCTACTCGGGCGACAGCCGCCACAAGTCGGAGCAGGTGCGCGATATGTTCGACAATATCGCGCCCGCCTACGACTTCATGAACCGCGCCATGACCCTCGGCATCGACCGCCGCTGGCGGGCCAAGGCCATCAGCATGGTCAAGGCGCGCAACCCCCGCGAAATACTCGATGTGGCCACCGGCACCGCCGACCTTGCCATTGAGATGTGGCGCAAGATGCCTCAGGCACGCATCACCGGCGTGGACCTCTCGGAGGGAATGATAGAGCGCGGCCGCAGCAAGGTGGAGGCGCTCGGCGCTTCCGACCACATCACCCTGCTGAGCGCCGACTGCCTCAGCCTCCCCTTTGAGGCCGGCAGCTTCGACGCCGTGACGGTGGCTTTCGGAGTGAGAAACTTCGAGAACCTTGCCGCCGGCTACAGGGAGATGGCGAGGGTGCTCCGCAGCGGAGGCATGTTGACCGTGGTGGAGCTTTCGCGGCCTGTCAACCCTGTTATCAAGCCGTTCTATAATCTCTATACCCGCGGCGTGATACCGATGCTCGGGCGCATGGTGAGCTCCGACAGCTCGGCCTACCGCTATCTCGGCGAGTCGATAGCCGCGGTGCCTCAGGGCGAAGCGATGACCCGGCTGATGAAGCAATCGGGTTTCGGCGACAGCCGTTTCATGCCCCTCACCTTCGGAGTGTGCAGCATCTACACCGCCGTCAAGGAATAAATCAAAACCTATTCTCCAATCATATTTTTATTAACAAACCAATCGATGAACAAAATCAAAACCGTTATCGCCATGGCAGCAGCTCTTCCTATTGTGCTTGGTGGATGTAGCGGCAAGGAACATCTCAAGAGCCTTGACCCCTCGATGTTGTCGTCAGAAATCAAACCCGGCGATGACTTCTATGAATATGTAACCGCCAAATGGCAGGAAGCCCATCCCCTCACCGCCGAATATGCCCGCTACGGTCAGTTTAATGTGCTTTCCGACCTCAACGAGCAGAGAGTTAAGGATATAGTGCTTTCGCTCGGCGAGAGCAATCCCGAGCCCGGCACCGTGGCCTATAAGGTAAGCACCATCTACAATCTGGCTATGGACTCAACCCGCCGCAACGAGGAGGGCGCCAAACCGATTCTGGCCGACCTCAACAAAATCGAAACCACTCCCGACGAGGGCCTCAACGACCTCTTCATGTGGATGCACAAAAACTATGCCTCACCCTTCTTCGGAGCCGGCCCGATGGAAAACCTCGTCAACTCCAAGGAATATGCCATGTATATCTCGGGTGGCGGCATGGGTCTCGGCGACCGCGACTACTATCTCAAGGATGACGAGCGCAACACTCAGGTGCGCGAGGCTTATAAGAACCTCATCGTGGCCCAGATGAAAAACGCCGGCTACTCTGAGGAGGAGGCCGCCCGCATCATGGCCAACGTGATGAAAATCGAAACTTCGCTCGCCGATGCCGCCTGGACCCGCGAGGAGAAGCGCGACATCCCCAAGATGTATAATCCCCGCTCGATCGCCGAGCTCAAGGAGATGATGCCCGCCGTTGACTGGGACAGATTCTTTGTCGAGACAATGGAGATTGACTCGGTGCCCGGTGTGATCGTGACCGAACCCTCATCTGTTGTTCGCGCAAGCGAGCTCATGAAATCGCTCTCCTCACGCGAAATCAAAGACTACTATCTCTGGAAATATGTCAGCGGCGCTTCTCCCTATCTGAGCGACAGTTTCACCGACGCCAACTTTGAGTTTAACAAGGTTGTGAGCGGTGTGCAGGAGCAGCGTCCCCGCTGGAAACGCGCTCTCTCGGCCACCGAGGGTGCTCTCGGCGAGGCTGTTGGTCAGCTCTATGTTGAAAAATATTTCCCCGAAAGCTCCAAGCAGTATATGCTCGGCCTTGTGGAGAACCTCCGCACCGCCCTCGGCGAGCATATCGACTCGCTCACATGGATGAGCGACACCACCAAGGCCCGCGCTCATGAAAAGCTCGCAGCCTTTACCGTCAAAATCGGCTATCCCGACAAGTGGAAAGATTATTCCTCAATGGAAATCGATCCCTCAAAGAGCTATTATGAGAATATGCACGAAGTGTCGATGTGGCATCAGCGCGACGAGCTCTCGAAGTGGGGCAAGCCGGTTGACCGCACCGAGTGGGGCATGACACCTCAGACCGTCAACGCCTATTATAATCCTATGGCCAACGAAATCGTGTTCCCCGCCGCTATTCTTCAGGCTCCCTTCTTCGATCCCGAGGCCAGCGATGCTGAAAACTATGGCGGCATCGGCGTGGTGATCGGCCACGAGATGACTCACGGATTTGACGACCAGGGCTCTCACTTCGACGCCGAAGGCAACATGACCGAATGGTGGACCCCCGCCGACGCAGCTGCCTTCGCCAACCTCACCAAGGGTCTTGCCGAGCAGTTCGACAAGGTTGAGGTGCTCCCCGGCCTGATGGCCAACGGCCAATATACCCTTGGCGAAAATATCGCCGACCAGGGTGGCCTGCGCGTGGCTCTCACCGCCTTCCTCAAGTCGCAGAAAGACAAAGGCGTGGATATCAACACTACCGAAATCGAGGGATTCTCACCCATCCAGGTGTTCTATCTCAACTATGCCAACCTCTGGGCCCAGAATATCCGCGAGGAGGAAATGCGTTCGCTCACTCAGACCGACGTTCACTCACTCGGCAAAAACCGTGTGAACGTGACCCTCAAAAACATCACCCCCTTCTTCGAAGCCTTCGACATCAAGGAGGGTGACGCAATGTTCCGTCCCGAATCCGAGCGCATCGTCATCTGGTAATCTCCTTCTCCCACCTACGACAAACCGCCTTAATTTCGGCAACTATTTTTAGTTATTGCCGAAATTAAGGCGATTTTCCTTTTAGGGGGAAGTTTGGAGGTGTGGAATAATTGTTGTAAATTTGCCTCTTGCTATGACACAGGAAGAAAAACTTAAAATCGAAGAAAAGGCGGTGGAGCTGTTGCGCACCGTTTATGATCCCGAAATACCGGTTGATATCTACAGCCTCGGACTTATCTACCGCATAG
>CAYLMR010000070.1:0-11935 GCA_964384885.1 uncultured Bacteroides sp. | reverse complement strand
GCAAATTTGGGAGGGTTAGGGGGTTGAAGTTCAGGCGCGTTATCTGGGGAGGCGGCGGAAGCGGAGGGAGGATTTGAGTTCGGGGAAGGTGAGGGTGAGGATGGCGCCGTCGGGGGTCATGGAGGCGTGGTTTTCGCCGTCGACAATGCAGAAAGAGGCGTCGACAGCTTCGAGAGTCCACGAGTTGATAAATCCGTTGGGAATGAGGCGCCCTTTCAACATGCCGGGTTGCCATTTGAGCGAATTGACCTTCGCGCCCGAGAGATAAACGATGTCAAAGCCCTCACCCGAGGAGGAGGGAAGAATGGCGAGGGTGTAGTTGCCTCCGGTGCGCAGATAGCGGTCGTCGGCGTCACGGTCGAAATATTGCCACAGGCCGGCCACGCCGCTCACCGGGGAGGCAAGGGCAGCGGCGCGCAATTGCTCGGCGGGCTCGTCGCGGCGGCCTATCTCCTTTGACTCGTCGGGCAGTATCTCGGCCACAAGCAGCGAGAGCGCGGTCTCACCGGTTGCGGTGACCCCGACCAAGGGGGTGAATCCGGAGGGCATAGCTACCGTGATTGCGTGGCCCTCCCCTGCCGAACCCGCCGAGGTGCTGACCGTGCGCCCCGTGAAGTCAAGATTGAGAGTGAGCGGAATCTCCTCATCGGCGCGCGTCACACCGTCGAGAGGAGTTCTGACACTCTCCTCCCCGCGGGACGAGGAAAGGGTAAGCTCCATTTCATATTGAGGGGTGAGCTCGTCACGGCTCAGGGCTATCAGCCTTGCAGTGAGGGTGAAAAGGGTGTCACCGCGGCGCCCCCACACTATCGAGCGGGCGTGGGGCGATCTCATGGCGCGCGACTTGCGGTCGGCCATCACCCGCCCTCTCATCTCAATGACTATGTTTCCTCCCGCGATGGCGGGGAGGGTGTCGACCAAAGTGTCGGAGGGATGAATAACCGTAGGCCGGTCAACGACATACACCCTGCGGGGCATAAGTATCGAGGCCGAAACAGAGCTTAAGCTCCCCGCAAGTAGCATCATTATAGCGCAAAGGAGCCTAATCGCCGTCATAATATTGATATTGCTTGTGGAGCTCAACTACCCGGTCGGTAAACTCATCTTCGGGCATGTCATAGGGCAACCAGCTGAGGGTAAGGCCGCGGCGCTCCATGCCCCTGAACCATGTCATCTGGCGCTTGGCAAACTGATGAATGGCGATTTCGAGCTGACTCACCATTTCTTCGAGAGTTAGCTTGCCAAGGAGGTGGAGGGTGATGAAACGATATTCGAGGCCGTAGCCTATGAGGGTGTCGGGGCTCACTCCTTCGGCAAGAAGCGAGGCCACCTCATCGATCATGCCGCTGTCGAGACGGCTGCGCAGACGTGCCGAGATGCGCCGGCGACGCATCTCGCGGTCAATCTCCACACCCACTATAAGCGGCTGCCGCAAAGGGGCGCGGCTCAGCGGCTCAGGCTTGAGCTCGGGATGGGCGGCATAGTAGGTTTCGATTTCGATAGCCCTGACGGCGCGCGCCACGGTGTCGGTGTCGGTAGAGTTGTGGAGCGATTTCATGCCGGCGAGCATGGCGGTGAGGGTTTCGAGCGACTCGCCGCGCAGACGGGCGCGCAACTCAGGGTCGGGGGGCACTTCGGGCAACCTCGTTCCCCTCGCAAGAGCTTCGACATACATGCCCGAGCCGCCACACACCACAGCCTGTCTGCCCCGCCGCTCGATATCTTCGAGAGCCTCGTTGGCGTCGGCCAGAAACCTGAACAGATTGTAAGGCTCGCCCGGCTCACAAACGTCGATGAGATGATAGGCCACAGAGCCATATTCGTCGAGATCCTTGCCGGTGCCGAGATTCATACGCCTGAACACCTGGCGCGAATCGGCGCTCACTATCTCGGCGCCGAGGCGGCGTGAGAGCGCCACCGCGAGCCCGGTTTTGCCCGAAGCGGTCGGGCCGGTGATATAGATGGGACGGTTTTCGGTCATTTAATAATCAAGGCGGCGGATTTTGCGGCGCCAGAAGCTGCGGAGTTTAAAAAACCGGCGGTCTTCATTGTCGCGGGCCACTCTGAGCCAGCGGGAGTTATTATAATCAACATCATATTTCTCCACATCGCTGAGGCGGAACGTGGGGTGATAATGCTTCACGGGATAGAGCCGTGAGCCGTCGGGCCGATAGGTCTTATAGGCCATCAGAATGGTGTAGAGACGATAGATTTCGGCCGACATCAGCGGGGCGAGGGCCTTGACGGCGGTGAGCTTGTTGGCCTCATACATGGTGAGCCACATGCCGTCGGTGTATTTCTCGGTGAGGGCGGCGGCATCCTTGTCGTCGACAAACACGAGATAGTGAAAGATGTTGCTCCGGCCGTCGGCGTTTTCGCTCTCATACATAAACCTCAGCCTCGGATTGGCCAGCGGCTGAGCCTCGCGCAGGAGGCTTTCGGCGCGCTCGGTCGAGAGGGTGTCGGTGTGGGCGAGTGAAATCGCGGCGGGAGTGTCGACCTTCACCATCGAGATGTCGGCAATCATGTCGGCCGAGTGGGCCGGAGGGATGAGAAAGAGGGTGTTGTCGTGGATTATGAGATACCTCACGCGGGTGATGTGACCCTCGCGCGAAGGTGAGCCGAGGCGGTCCTGCCTGTGATAGTGGTAAATGCCCGCATAGCGCAGGGCGGTGAAGATGGCTGCGCAGATAAACAGGGCCAGCACAATGCCGAAAAAGAAATAGAGGTCGGCATTGTTGAGGTTGACATTTATATATTTGAAAATATAGTATGCCCCCGACACCAGCGTGAGAAAGAGCGACAGCCATGTGAGCAGTTTTACCTGGTAGCGCCCCTCCTGGGCCACTATCTCACCGAGAAAACCGCGCTCGGAGGTAGTGCCTTGCGACATGACACACTCGGTGCAGAAGCCATATTTCTCTTTCCTCAGATTGGCATAGAAGCCTATCACAAAGGTCACCGGCGAGATGATCAATACCGGCAGGAAAGGTATGTCGGGATTATATGAGTCGCCGGGGAGCAGGTGGATATATTTGGTTTGGAGAAAGAGCACCACGGCCATGAGCAGCGAGCTGATTATCAGCGCGCGGGCGGTGATGATGGCCGAGAGGAAACATTTGGGGTGGCGCCGCCTCAGATTGTAGTTGGATAGCTCGAGAAGCACCACTCCGAGCAGAAGGGTAATGACCGGCACCCACAACGGCTGGAGGAATATGGGCGACAGATCGGCAATAGTCAGCGCGCCGGTGGAGATCATCCACACCAGCCACAGCGACATCATGCCGTCGATATTGTCAAAAAGTCCTGAACGTGATGACATTATTCAAAGTTTCAGCGCATGTTGCTGTCAAAATAGTCGAGCATACGGCCATAAACCACCGTGCGGGCGTCACAGCCGTTGATAAAATGATTCATGTTGGGGAAGATGTAGAGGTCACACCATCCGCCGTTTTGCTGAAGGTTGGCTACATATTGCACCGTGTTGAGGAAATGCACGTTGTCGTCGGCTGTGCCGCTCATGATGAGCAGCGGGCATTTCACATTTTTGGTGAAATTGAGGGGAGCCGAGTCGCGGTAGCCGTCGGGGTTCATCTGGGGAGTGAGCATATAGCGCTCGGCATAGACGGTGTCGTAGTATTTCCAGCTGGTGACGGGAGCCACGGCCACGGCGGCGGCATAGGGAGCGTCGGGCTGAGAAGCAGCCATGAGGGTTTCATAGCCACCGAAGCTCCAGCCGTGGATGCCGATGCGCGCGGGGTCGACATAGGGCAGCGAGGCGGCATAGCGGGCGGCGTTGACCTGGTCGATCGACTCATATTTGCCGAGTTGCTTGTAGACACAGGTCATGAACTTGCGGCCACGGCCACCGGTGCCGCGACCGTCAACACAGATTATAATATAGCCGCGGGTGGTGTAGTAGTTGGCCCAGTCGATGCCCCAGCGGTTGAGCACCTGCTGCGAGCCGGGACCGGAATACTGGAACATCACCACGGGATAGCGGTTGGCGGGGTTGAAGTCAACCGGCTTGAGCATCCAGCCGTTGAGGGTTAAGCCGTCGCTCTGCATTGTGAAGAATTCCTTTTTAGGCTCCTTGGCCCAGCGCTGAGCATAGTCGGCATTGTCTTCGAGCACTCTCACCTCCTTGCCGCTCTTGGCTTCGGTCACCACATAGCGGGGCACCTGATTGACCGAGCTGTAGCTGAGGGTGTAGTATTTGAAGTCGGGGCTGAAGGTGGCCGAGGCGGTGCCTTCGGCGGGAGTGAGGTCGGAAATCTTGCCCGAGCGGTCGATGCGGCTCACAACACGGTTGATGGGACCGGTGGAGGTTGACTGATAGTAATGGCTGCCGGTGGCGGCGTCATAGCCGTAGTAGGCGGTCACGTCATAGTCGCCCGAGGTGATCTGCTTCATCAGCGAGCCGGCATAGGAATACTGATAGATATGGTCATAGCCTGAGCGGCCCGAGCTGATGGTGAAGCAGTCGGGATAGTAGTGGATATCCTCATAGGTGGCTGTCGAGAGCCATGCGTCGTCCTGCTCCACGAGCAGCGATTTCACCACTGTGGTTTTGGGGTTGGCGGCATAGATCTCCATGCGTGTCTGCTCGCGGTTAAGGCTCACGATAATGAGTCGCTCGGGGCTGTAGGCATAGCTGATGCGGGGTATATATTCGGTCTGGGTGCCGGGCAGCTCGATGGTTTTGAGCTTGCGGGTCTCGATGTCGTAGGAGTGGACCGACACCACCGAGTTGGGCTCGCCGGCCACGGGGTATTTATATGTGAAGCTGCCGGGATAGAGGGCATATTGGGGCATGGCGTCGCAGGCGCTCTCATAGAGGGGGAAGGAATAGAGGGGCACCTTCGACTCGTCATATCTTATGAAGCAGAGCTGCAGGTTGTCGGGCGACCATGTCATTGACGACGAGGTAGTAAACTCCTCCTCATAGGTCCAGTCGGGCACACCGTTGATCACCTCGTTGACCTTGCCGTCGGTGGTCACATCGACCTCGGTCCAGTAGTCAAGCTTGCGGAGGTGAATGTTGTTGTCGGCAACAAAGGCCACCATTCGTCCGTCGGGCGAAAAGAGGGCAGCCTGCTGACGGGGATATTTCTCCGAGAGGGGTTTGAGTATGCGGCTGTAGATTTCATACACATAATATTCGGCCGAGAAGGAGTGGCGGTAGATGTTGGTGCGGTTGCGCCACACGAGTATCTTCGAGCCGTCGGGGCTCACCTTATAACCGTCGATCGACTGAATCTGATTTTCGCGGGTCTTGGAGAGGTCGAGCAGGGTTTCGAGCTCCTTGCCGGTGCGGATGTCATGCTTCACGATGCGGTTGCGGTCGGCTGAGAGCTGCAGGTAGGCCGAGCCGTCGTCGGTGTAGTTGAGGGCGTGGGGAGCGCGAGGCGAGGCCATGCCGTTGCAATAGGGGCGCAGCCCCTCATAGGCGCTTATGTTGTTGGCCGCAGAGGCGCAGAGGGTCGCGGCGGCGGCAAAGGTGAGGGTCAGGATATGTGATTTGAAATTCATGATTGGTTTACCTTATTTGGGGTTGAGGGATTTTCAGAAAAGGGTGAGTTGGTTGAGGTCGTCGGGGCGGGAATGTTTCTTTTCAGGCTCGCGGTAGCCGAAATCGCTGTCAGAGTCGCTTACAGCCGAAACATTTTTAGAGGTCATCTCGGGCGCCACAAACCACTCGTTGCTGTCGATGAGCTCGTCGATGGCCGAGAGCTTGGGCCGCGCGGGTGCGGGAGCGGGAGCTTCGGGCTCGGGATTCTTGCGGTGACGGCCGCGGCGCTTGCGGGGCGGAGCCGGGGCTGATGGCTCCTCGGCGCCTCCGTCGGCAGGTTGGGCTGCAGAGGGAGCGGCCTGACTTTGGCTCAGGCGGTCAACCTCGCGGCGCAGCGAGTCGACAATCGCGGCATGGTCGTGGAGGTTGCGCTCTATGGTGTCGCGCAGGTTGTTGTTTTCAGCCTTGAGGGCCTCGATGCGCAGGTTGGCGTCGTTGAGCTCGTTGAGCTTGCCGGAGATTTCTTCCATCTCGCGGGTGCGAGCGGCAAAGTCGGCCTCCATGCGCTCATATTTTTCGAGCTGACGGGTTAGGGTGTCTATGCGGTCGTTGAGCGACTCTATCTCGCCGGCGTCGTTGTCGTTCTGGAACTTGGCGTTGCCGAGGGCTTCCTCGCTGTCGTGGAGCTGCTCGGCCAGGCGGCGCGCTTTCTGCTCGGCGTCGTGGAGCTGCATGAGATTGTTTTCGGCGTCGCTTCTGAGCTGATTGTTCTCTTCATTGAGGCTCTCGATGGTGGCCTGGGTTTCGTCGAGCTGACGCGACAGTTTGCCCACCTCGGCCTCAAGACCCGAGTTGGCGGTTGAGAGCTGGTCAACCTTCTCGATGAGCGATTCGTCGGTGAGCTCGCCGCCGGCGGTTACGCTCATCACCCTCATCTTGTTGAGCATGGATCGGTTTTCGAGCTGCAGCTGCTCGCGCTCGGCCTCCATCTCGGTGATTTTCGATTCGAGGTCGTGCACACGGTCGCTGAGGGCGCGTTTCTGACGCTTGGCGCTGAGCTGCTCGTTTTCAAAGGCACCCTTGCGCTCTTCCAAGGCGGCGTTCTGCGATTTGAGGCGGGCGAGGTTTTCGGCCAGGGTGCGCCGCTCGGCCTCGGCCTCGGCAGTCACTTCGCGGCGGGTGGCCTCGGCGAGGAGGGTGACCTGCTCGCGCAACTTCACGTTCATCGACTCGACTATTAGGTCGCGCTGCTTCTGAGTGTCGAGACATTTGCTCACAAACTCGGGCTGAATGGCGTTGAACATGCCTATCACCTCGTCGAAGAGCTGAGAGGTGAGAAATTGCAGATCGGTCTGCTCCGTGCCTTCAGATGCCAGCGCGGAGAGAGTTACCGGGTCAGCGTCAGCATGACCGTTATGAGGGGTTTCGGAATTGTCGGGCAGAGGAGTTTCGTCTGACCTGTCGTCAGCAAAAAATTCCTCCTCGTCGGGCGACATACCCAATATCCGTTTTAAGTAGCCGGCTAATGACATCTCAATGATTGATTTATCGTGGTTTGATTTTCGGTGTTGTTATTGTTGTTCGGGCAATGCCACCACTCCCTTGCCTTTCTTGCCGTCGATGCCCACAAGCAGCGGCGCGGGAAATTCCACCACCCTGACGTGAGGGGTTTCGGTAACGGCGGGCATCGAGTCGAGCAGCTCGAAGTTGCACAAGGGGTTGCCCTCGGAGCTCATGGTGTCGATAGTGAAATATCCGGCACCCATCGAGGTGAGGTTCTGGAAGAAGTGGGTGCCCTGACTCGGCTCTACCCTGAATCCGGGCAGCGACACCTCGACAATGAGGCGGCTCTGGGCTATGTGGGGCCACTTCACCGGTATTCCGAGCCAGGGGTCTCCCGAGCCCCAGCGGCCGGGGCCGATGAGTATGTAGTGGCGGTTGTCGGCGGCAAACTGCCTGTTGATTTTCTCTATCTCGCGCGCTATGGCGGGGGTGTCGGCGGCGTTGAAGTTGTCGCTTCTGACATACACCACCGAGGTCATCTCGTTGTTGAGGCCGTGGCCGAGCGCCTTGTCGCTCCGGAGCAGCAGCTTATCGTCGGGCAAGGAGAGGAGATGCTCGTCAACCACCTCGCTGCGGCTCACGATGGGGCGTATCTGCAGCCAGTAGATGCGCCCTTTTATCTCCTCGGCGTCGGGGTCGAGCGTAACGGCAAATTCTATCTCCACGGGGCGCCCCATCTCCTTCTGGCCGGTCTGGAGCATAAACTCCACCGCCTTGGCCAGCGGGAAGGCGTCATGCTTGAGGATGTTGTTGAAGGTCACCACCCTGCGCCCCTGGCCGCAATCATAGTCGCGGATTATCTGGTCGCGGTAGTCATAGGAGCTCACGATGAGTTTGAGCGCGCCGGCGTCGGCAGCCTCATTGACCGGCACCTTCTTGAGATTGAAGGCGTCGTCGACCCTGAAATCTTCCTTCACCCGCTCGGTGTCGAGGGCGAGCAGCGAGGTCTGGGTGTCGCGCAGGGCGAGGCTCAGCTCGCTGGTCTGAAGCACTGCCGAGGGGTGGGAGGGTGAGAAGCGGAGCGCCACTCCCCCGTCGACGATATATTTTCCGAGGCCGGCAGCCACCTCGGCCACTCCCTCCTCGGGGCGCTCGTCGCCCACGGGATAGAAGTTGAGCGAGCGGCCCACGCCCGAGAATGAGGGGAAAAATCCCACTCCGGGCCATTCGTTGCCGGCTACCTCCTGAATTATGACAGCCATTTTCTCCTGGTCGATCACGTTGGAGGTGGCGTTCATATAAGCTTTTGAATCGGCATAGAACACCGAGGCATAGACTCCCTTGATAGCGTCGCTCATCATCTTGAGCATTTCGTAGCGGTCGTCGACATGGGGAATCATATAGGTGCTGTAGATGCCGGCAAAGGGCTGATAGTGACTGTCTTCGAGCAGCGACGAGCTGCGTATGGCCAGCGGCTTGTCGACCACCTCGATGAGCGCGAAAAAGTCTTCGATGAGCCGCTCGGGCAGACGCGCCTGCAGGAAGTAACGCAATATCTCCGAGTCGGGCCTGTCGCTCAGGGCAATGGGATAGAGATTGTTGGAGGCCATAAACTCGTCGAAGATGTCGGTACACAGCACCACGGTGCGGGGAATGGTTATCACCGCGCCGCCGGGGAAGTTGTCACACACCGGGTTCTTCTTGATTATCTGGTCGATGAAAGCGAGGCCGCGCCCCTTGCCGCCGAGCGAACCTTCGCCGATGCGGGCAAAGTTGCTGTAGTGGTCAAAGCGGTCCTTGCGGAACACTGCCACCACGCCGCGGTTTTTCATCTTGCGATATTTCACTATCAGGTCGAAGAAGAGCCGGCGCGCGGCGGGAGTCTCTTCGAGCGACTTGAATTTGTGTTCCTTCACCACATTGGCTATCGGAAAGAGGGCGCGCGAATAGAGCCAGCGGCTGATGTCGTTGCGCGAGGCATGGCGCAGCAGCGAGGCCGCCGGTATGTCGAAAATATGATATTGCAGGTCTTTGAGCGACTTGATTCTCAGCACCTCGCGCCCCGTGTCGGGATCGGAGATCACAAAGTCGCCGAAGCCGAATTCCTCGTTGATGGCGGCGCTGAGGTCAACGGGCAGCTTCTTGCTGTTTTTGTCGAGAAACACACATCCCATCTCCTCGGCCTCCTTGCGGTTGGAGGCCTCGCTGCTCTCGATTATCACCGGCATGTGGGGACGGCGCTCCTTGATGGCGCGGGCAAGGCGCATACCGGCCTGAGGGTCTTTCTCGCCGTTGCGGTGGAACGACACGTCGCTTATCACACCCAGTATGTTGCGGCCATAGCGCTCATAAAGCTCCATCGCCTCCTCATAGTCGCGGGCAAGCATCACCTTGGGGCGACCCCTCATTCTCAACATCTGCTCGTGGGCGTTGAGCGCCTCGGTCGACGATTCGAGACTCTGTTTGAGGAGGTTCTTGTAGACATGGGGAAGCACCGAGCTGTAGAATCTCACCGAGTCTTCCACCAGGAGAATCATCTGCACGCCCACCTCGTTGATGTCGTTGTCGGCGTTCATCTTATCCTCGAGCAGCTTGATGATGGCGAGCAGGAGGTCAACGTTGCCGAGCCATGAAAACACATAGTCCACTCCCGAGAGGTCCTCGTTTTCGAGGCGGCGGCTCACGGCGCGGCTGAAGGGGGTGAGCACCACCACGGGGGTTGATTTTCTCACCTCCTTGATGGCCTTGGCGCCCGCCATTGTCTCCGAAACATTATCCACGCCCGGCATCATTATCACGAGGTCAAACCTCCGCGACGACATCTCGGCCAGAGCAGCCTCGGTGTCGGCCACCTGGGTGACACGCGGGGGTGCGCTCAGATTGAGCGACACATATTCAAAATAAAGCTGCTCCTCTATTCGCCCGTCCTCCTCCATCATAAAAGCGTCATAGGGCGACGCCACCAGAAGCACATTGTGAATACGCTTCTGCATGAGATTCTGAAAGGCGGTATCCTTGAGTATGAGTTGACTGAGAGCTTCTTCGTTCATTTCACCGGGCGGGGAGAGGGCTATCTGAATTGACTCTTTAAACTGATTGAAACCAAAAAACCTGATGAAGAAAAACCTCACCGGCAGCCATGCCGGCCTCCTCTCTTCATCAAGCTACAAATTTAATCAAATTTTGTGACCCGCGCCGCAATTTCGCCACAATTTCCCTCTCCCCCGCAAATAAAACCATCTTTCCACCCCTTTTTACCCCCTCAGCAGAGGAGCTTCGCAGGTTTCAGATGATGGTGCGGTCGATGATGCGGAGTTTGGCCTGCGACGGTTCCTCATAGGCATTACAGGCGGCAAGATAGTTTTTGAGCTCGGTAAAGTCGGTGCCATAGAGGTTGTCGCTGAACTGATGGAGCTTGGTCATGACGTTGATATAGGCCAGCGGGTCTTTATGACGGGTAAGCTTGCGCAGGGCCAGAATATAGTCCTCCCTGAACACGGTCGGAACGATTATGCGCGCCTGGTCAGCCCTAACAAGCTCAGCGTTCATCATCACTCGGGCTATGCGCCCGTTGCCGTCGTTGAAAGGATGCACCTCGCTTATCATAAACATCATGAAGATAGCCCGCGCAAAAGGATCGGTCAGAGCGGCATAATATTTGAAGCCCTGCGAAAGTGTGCCCTTTACCAACTGATGATCAACAAACTCCGTCATTCCTGCCCGGTTGTTTTTGGTTTTGAAAACACCGGGATTCATGTGCGGTCGTCCCTCGAGCAACACGGTGTGACGATGACTGAGAATGGCAAACAACTCTTTCGGAGAGGTAGGCGTGCGCTTCATCTCAGCACGGTTTGACAAAATCCTGAATGTGCCGAGTATGTCATGTGAATCCTCATCACGCCGGGGCATCGGAATGCCCGAGTCGACTATGGCTTTGGCCTCCTCAACATCAAATTCCGTGCCCTCGATATAGTTTGAAAAATAGCTCTCGAAAAATGAAAACAGCCTGAAAGAATCCTCATCCGTGTTACGGTTGTTGCGTATCACGAAATATCTGTCTTTTATCTCCTCGAAAAGCACTTCAAACAATTCAACCCTTGTCTTGTCGAACGGCTCTCCGGCGGCAAGTGCCTTTGCCGAGTCAGATGTCAGCACTTTGGCGTCATGAGTTGAAAGGAGCGCCGAGATAATGGCATTGAGTTTAGCAAACTCGGTCGGCATATCCAGCTCGTCGGCCACCTTGCGCAACTCGTCGCGATATTGGTTGAGGCGCTCCTCTCCCCCGGTGAGCAAAAGCTGTTCAAGCTTATTCTCAATCACCTCTGCGGGAAGCACGCGCGACTCATCGCCCGACTTTCTCGACACCTGCATATTCTCGAGCATATAACGGTATTCCCCCGAAATATGCATCCCCATAAAAGGAATGTCACGGGGTGTGGCTTTCGGCCCCTTGACGAAATTGAGGGTAATGCCCGGCAAATCTGTCACCTGACGCGTGGTTGAATTGGTAAGGAAGAAATGACCCGCTGCCGTGGGGCGCATCTCCTTGGCGCTTCGGTGGCTTATCAGTGCGTCGGGATAACGGTAAACGAGTATATCCATCAGGTTGCGGCGCACAATATTCTCCACCTTATCGACAAGATTGGTGGTATAAATGCGCGGCGCTATTTTACGCAATTCTCCATCCCTCACCTTTTTGGTGAGCTCACGCGAAACATTCGGGTCAGACGAACCAAAAATAATCTCTTTTTGAGTGTCAATCTTCACGGCCATACAAAAAACTACGATTAAGGGAGGTCAAAGGTACAAATTTTTGCGATTATAACCGCGATTTTTACAAAAAACTGCGATTAGCCACCGCGCGCTTGTAGACATGCCGGCGGCATGAAATCTAGGACCTGTGCAATAGTAAAAATGTTA
>CAYLMR010000069.1:0-12267 GCA_964384885.1 uncultured Bacteroides sp. | reverse complement strand
TTTTTCTGAATTTATGCTGATTGCTGATTCAAGAGGCTTAGAACTGAAGGTTGAGACCGATGGTGAAGGTGCGGGGGCGGGGATAAGCGCCGTTGTCGATGTGAGCGCCATATTCGCCGGGCAGGATTTCGGGATCGAGGCCGGTGTATTTGGTGAGGGTAAATACATTCTCCACCTGACCGTAGACATTGAGGTTTGAGGCGCCGATCTTCGAGATGATATGCTTGGGAAGGGTGTAGGAGAGCTTGAGATATTTCATCTTCATGTATGAGCCGTCTTCAACATAGTAGGTTGAGAAACGTGACTCGTTGTTGTCGTCGGTGAGCGAGAGGGCGGGAATGTCAGAGCCGGGATTGTCGACGGTCCAGGCGTTGAGGATGTCGGCGCCGCGGTTGGTGGAGATGTTGCCGTAGTTCATCGACAGGAGCTGACGCTTCATGTGGTTCTGGATGTCGAAGCCGAAGTCGCCGGCAAAGAACATGTCGAGGGCGAAGGCCTTATATCTGAAACCTAAGTTGAGACCCATCGACAGGTCGGGGTTGGGGTCGCCGATTATGCAGCGGTCGTTGTCGTCGATCACACCGTTGCCGTCGAGGTCGCGGTAGATGAGGCGGCCGGGAGCGGCACCGTTCTGGAAGGCGTGGTTGGCCACTTCCTCACTGTTCTTGAAGATGCCGTCACACACATATCCGTAGTAAACGCCCATGGGCTGACCGGGAATGAGGCGCTGGTCGCCGCCGATGAATTTCTGACGTGAGTTGAGGGTCACGAGCTTGTTCTTATACTGGGAGATGTTGACCGAGCCGTTCCATGAGAAGTCGCCGTATTCCGGGCTGCGGTAGGCTACAGATACTTCCCAACCGGTGTTTTTCATGTCGCCGGTGTTGAGCCAGATGGCGGCGTTTTCACCTGCCACGTCGAGAGCCGGCGGAATGGTGAGCATATCTTTGGTTTTCTTGATGAAGTAGTCGGCGGTGATGTTGATGGCACCGTTGAGCAGCGAGATGTCAGCACCGATGTTGTTCTGATAGGTGGTTTCCCATTTCAGGTCGGGGTTGCCGGTGCTTGCGAGGGTGATGCCGGCGGTGGTAGATGAGTTGGTGCCGCTGAGGTCATAGGCACCGTTGCCGGTGTTGAAGATATAGGTTGAATAGGCGGGATAGAGAGAGGGGATGTTGGCGTTACCGTTCTGACCCCAAGAGTAGCGTATCTTAAGGTCGTTGAGAATTTCGTTTTTGGGGAAGAAGTTTTCCTGGGTGGGGCGCCATGCTACCGAGAAGGCGGGGAACACACCGGCGCGGTGGCCCTTGGCGAAGCGTGAGTTTTCGTCACGGCGAATGGTGAACGAAGCGAGATAGCGGTCGTCATAGTTGTAGTCGGCCTTGCCGAAGAGCGAGAACACCGACCACTGGGTCTTGCCGCCGCCGTTGTTGCGGGTACCTGTGCCGGCGCCTATCTGCATGAAGTCGGCATCCTCAAAGGCATATCCCTCGCGTGAGGCCGAGAGGTCGCGGAAGGTATAACCGATGGCCTCGGTGCCGATGAGCAGGTTGAGATGATTCTTTTCGGCGAAGGTGAGGTTATAGTTGGCGGTGTTGGTCCAGGTCCAGGTGTCGCCCTGACCGTAGACGCTCGACATGCTGTTGACATCGCCGGGATTGACGGCGCGGCCGAGGGTGTTGTTGAAGTATTGGCTGTGTTCTATGCCGATGTTGGTCTTGAGGGTGAGGTCGGTGACAGGCTTCACTTCAAGATAGGCGTTGCCGAGTATTCGCCATGAGGCGAGGTCGTTGTCTTTGGCATTGGCGATGAGCTGCACGGGGTTGGCGAGGTCGGAGCCGATGAGGCCGAGGGGGAGGGTCCAGGCGCCGTCGAGACCGCGCACGGGCAGGGCGGGATGCTGGCTCATGGCGGTGAAGGGAATACCGCGGTCGCCGGCTACGTCAACACCGCGGTTGGTCCAGCGGGCCACCACGAGGTTTTCACCTACGCTGACATATTTGTTGAAGTTATAGCGTGAGTTGATACGGGTGGAATAGCGCTCGTAGAAGGTGTCGTGGATGTTACCGTTCTGGTTGATGTAGTTGAGCGACATCATCACCGAGCCTTTTTCGGTATTGTTGGCTATAGAAGCGGTGAGGTTGTTGGTCCAGGCTGTGTGGTAGATCTGGTCCTGCCAGTCGGTGTTGGTGGTGGGGAAGTTGGGGTTGCCGTCAACATATTGCTGGAGCACGGGAGTAGCGCCCGAGCCGTAGAGCACATGCGAGGGAGTGATGTGTGAGTTGGCCGAAGCTGTCCAGTAGGCTTTGCCCCACTGGTCGGCACTGAGCATTTTGTAGCGCTTGGCGATGGTCTGGGCGCTGGCGGCATAGTTGACATTGATGGTCATGCGGTCGCCGCTGCCCTGCTTGGTGGTGATGACAACAACACCGTTGGCTGCGCGCGAACCGTAGATAGAGGCTGAAGCGGCATCCTTGAGCACCTGCATCGACTCGATGTCGGTGGGGTTGATGCAGTTGATATTGTCGGTGGGCACACCGTCAACGATATAGAGGGGGTCGTTGCTTGAGTTGGCTGTCGACATACCGCGCACACGAATCGAGCCGGTGCCGCCGGGAGCTGCGTCGGGCACCACATTCACGCCGGGCAGCTTGCCGGCCATCGAGTTCATGATGTTGCCCGAGTTTTCGCTCAGGGGCTCCTTCATGTTCATCACGGCCACGGCGCCGGTGAGGTCGGCCTTGCGCATTGTCTGGTAGCCTACCACAACCACTTCGTCGAGAAGCTCGGTGTTTTCTTCAAGGGCTACCGTGAGATTGGGCTCGGCCTTGACGGTTTTGGGTTTATATCCAATATAGGTGACTGTGAGGTTTGACCCTTCGGGCACCGTTATCACAAAATTACCGTCGAAGTCGGTGGTGACACCGAGTTTCTCCTGGGAGTCGCATATCACGGTTGCACCTATCAACGGCTCGTTGTCAAGAGCGGAAACAACGGTCCCATGCACAGTGATATTCTGTGCTTGTGCTGCTATCACTGCCAACAGCAGCAACAAGGCACTGAGAATTGTTTTTTTCATTGGTTTTATTTTTTAGGTTTTTAAAAATTTTCTGCCGCAAAGGTATTGCCGCCGATAATATAGATGTTAGCACTGGTGTTGCATCGAGTATGAAAAATTGTGAATTGCATCAAAATTGATATTAATTGCTCGATTTCTGATAGCTTTTCCCTGAGGGGGGATAAAACAAAATCCCTGCCGGCTTGACAGAGGGGCCATGCCGGCAGGGAAAAGGGGGAGGGGAAGAGAGGGGAGGAGGAGAGGGCTATGATTTGATGCCGAGCCTTGTTCTCATCTCGGAGGGGGACTCGCCATAGGTTTCGCGAAACACTTTGGTGAAATAGGCGGGAGCCGAGAAGCCCACTTCATAGGCAATCTCGCTGATCGGCTTGTCGGTCGACGAGAGCATGTCGCGCGCCTTGGTGAGACGGATTTTGCGCAGCAGCTCCACAGGCGAGTAGTTGGTGAGCGCCTTTATCTTGCGGTAGAACTGCGAGCGGCCGAGACCCATTTTCGAGGCGAGCGAGTCGATGTTGAGGTCGGGGTTGCCTATCTCGCGGTTGACGAGCTCGATAAACTGACCGTAGAAGGCGTTTTCGATTTCTCCGGCCGAGGTTGGAGCGGGATGGTCTTTGCTGTCGGTGGCGGCGGGGCGGGGGAGTGACTTCTCGGGGCCGAGCACATTTTTGATGCGCAGGCGGTTTTCAATCAGGTTGGCGCATCTCATTTTGAGCATCTCGCTGTTGAAGGGCTTTGACAGATAGCCGTCGGCACCGCTCTCATAGCCCTGGATTCGCTGTTCGTCCATGCTGCAGGCCGTGAGCATCAGCACCGGGATGTGGGATGTGGAGATTTCCTCCTTGATGCGCCGGCAGCACTCCAGGCCATCCATCACCGGCATCATCACGTCGCAGATTATGAGGTCGGGCACATATTTCGAGGCAAGCCTTATGCCCTGCCGTCCGTCGGGCGCCTCGATGATGCGGTAGTCACTGCTGAGCAATTCCTTGATCATCATTCTTATGTCGGCATTGTCGTCGATTACCAGCAGAAGAGGTTTCTCATCATCCTGAGCGGTAAGCTCGCTCTCTATTTCGCCGAGCTCGGCGCGGATGTCGCTTTCGGTTATCACGCGCTCCACTTTGGCACTGTCGGCCTCACCTATGTGGCGCACAGGTATGCGCACGGTAAATTTGCTCCCCTTGCCTATCACGCTCTCAACATCTATGGCGCCTTCGTGAAGCTCCACAAAGGCTTTGGCAAGCGAGAGGCCTATGCCCGAGCCGTTGGGGTGAATCTTATCGACCTGATAGAAGCGGTCGAAGATGTTGCCGAGGTCCTCCTCAGCTATGCCGCGGCCTGTATCTTCCACGCTGAATGAGAGTTGCCTTTCGTCGCACTCACACACAAGATGAATCTTGCCGTTGCGGGGAGTGTATTTGATGGCGTTGGACATGAGGTTGAAAAACACCCTTTCGATTTTTTCGGTGTCGATGGCAAGGGTCACCGAGGGGTCGGGAGTGATGTCGATGGTGAGCTTTATCTCGCGTTTGCGCGCCACTTCGACAAACGATTCCGCCCAGTCGCTGATGAGGTCGGCGATATGAACTTCGGTGAGGTTGACCTGCAGCTTGCCGTTTTCATATTTCCTGAAGTCGAGTATCTGATTGATGAGCCTGCGGAGTATCTTCACATTCTTGTCGGCAATCTTCATCAAGGTGTGGTGGGAGGGGGTGAGATAGTCGGCCTTTTCAAGCTGTTCCACCGGCCCGGCTATGAGGGTGAGAGGGGTGCGCAGGTCGTGAGACACATTGGTGAAAAACATCAGTTTCGACTGGGTCACGGCATTGAGCTGCTCGTTGAGCTTCTTTTCGGTATCTCTCTGCCGGGCAAGGAGTTCGTTCTGCTCCTCGAGCATTTTGCGGTGTTTCTTGTGCTGCCAGAACGCCCTCAGCATCATGAAGAGGAATCCAAACAGAAGCACCACTATCGCTATGGCGGCATAGAAGAGAGAGGTCTGATAGGAGTAGAGGGTGAAATATTCGTCAACCTCCGACTTGAGCAGCTTTATCTTTGCGGTCTCCTCCTTGAGCGACTCGTTCTGGAGCAGGAGGATGTCGGCGTTTGACTTGTCGACGGGCGAGGCGATGGGGAGCCTGTTCTCACGGTTGTAGGGCTTACCTTCCAATATCGCCAGGGCGGTGCGGATGAGCTCATATCCCTCGGTGGGGTAGAGAAATGTGGCATCTATCACACTGTCGGCCACCGCCTTGATGCCTATTTCGGGGGCGGCGTCAATGCCTATCACCTTCAGCTTTAACCCCTTTCTTGAAGCTATTTCGGAGGCGGCGATAGCCATGCGGTCGTTGTGGGCATAGATGAGGTCGGCGTCGGGATAGAGGCTCAGGAGAGAGTCGGCCACTATGGCGGCATCCTCATAATTCCAGTTGCCGTGGGCCGAGCCGATGATAGTGAGGCCGTTATCACCGGCCTCGTCGAGAAAACCCTCATGGCGCTGCACTGCGGGTGTGGAGCCTGTGAGACCGTAGATTTCAATCACTTTGCCTCCCGTGCCCACAAGATTACGGGCATAGCGGGCGGCGGCACGGCCTATGCCGTAGTTGTCAACACCCTGACGGGCGGTGTAGGTGTCGCCGTTGATTTCGCGGTCGAACAATATCACCGGTGTGCCCGACTCATACACCTCTTTTATTATAGGGGTTATGGCGTCGGCCTCGTTGGGGGCGGCGATGATGATGTCAAAGCCGTTATCAACGAAATAGCGTATGTCGGCTATCTGCTTTTCGTTGCTGTCGTCGGCCGAGCGTATCTCGACTTCGGCTTCGGGATGAAACATGATTTCGCGGTTGATTTCATCGTTCATCTTGGCGCGCCAGTCGTCCTGACTGCATTGCGACACACCGATGCGGAAGCGCTTTTCCTCCTTACACCCCGCCGCTCCGAGCAACAGCAGCAACGCGAATATATATATTATTATCCTGTTAAAATGTGATATTGCCTTAATCATGGTATTGGATTTTCAGTTCTGCAAAGGTAATTATAAAATTATGAATAACAGAGCTTTTAGTATTAATATTTGAGGGATGCAACATTTTTATCATTTTATGCCCGAATAGTTATAGTGATTGGATTGTTATTGTAGTAGCTTTGCAGCAGAATTTCAGAATCACAGATAACCCCCAAAATAAACATGAACTCAAAAACAAAAATTGCCGTGGCTATGCTGACGCTTCAGGGATTTGTTTCCCTCCCGGCCGCTGCCGACAATGGTGTGAGGATTGAGCATCTCGGCACCAACAACACTCTTGTGAGGGTAGACAGCACCGCCCGCTATCTCATGATGCCGGTGCAGGAAGCCTATGACGACGCCACAATCAACGTGGTGGTCGACGGTAAGCTCGACCGCACTATCTTTGTGCGTCTGGCCAAGTCGAAGGTTGACTATTCGGTGCCCTTCGACCTCACTCCCTACGAGGGGCATGACGTTGTGCTCAATATCATCACCTCACAAGACCGTTCGACCGTGCGCGAGGCTAAGGATGATGCCTGCTGGAGCAATTTTCAGCTCGCCGATACTTTCGACGTTACCAACCAGGAGAAATATCGTCCCGCCTTCCACCACACGCCCGAGTATGGCTGGATGAACGATCCCAACGGCATGTTCTATAAAGACGGCGTGTGGCATCTCTACTATCAGTGGAACCCCTATGGCTCGAAATGGCAGAACATGACATGGGGACACTCCACCTCGCGCGACCTCGTGAACTGGGAGCATCACCCGGCAGCCATCGAGCCCAACGGATTGGGCGCGGTGTTTAGCGGAAGCTCTGCCATCGACAGCGCCAACAGCGCCGGCTTCGGCGAGGATGCCGTGGTGGCTATGTATACCTCGGCCGGCGCGAGCCAGATTCAGAGCCTTGCCTACAGCCACGATAACGGAGAGACCTTCACCATCTATCCCGGCAATCCCGTGATAACCCTCGAAAGCGAGGCCCGCGACCCCAATATGTTCTGGAATCCCGAGACACAGCTGTGGACACTCGTGCTCGCCCATGCCCTCGACAAGGAGATGCTGATATTCACCTCGCCCGATATGAAAGACTGGACCCTGCAGAGCAGTTTCGGCAAGGGCCTCGGCGCTCAGGACGGCGTGTGGGAATGTCCCGACCTGTTTGAGCTCACTGTCGACGGAACCGACCGTAAGAAGTGGGTGCTGATATGCAACATCAATCCCGGCGGACCTTTCGGCGGCAGCGGTATTCAGTATTTCACCGGCGACTTTGACGGCAAGAATTTCAAGGTCGACACCGATGCCGACGGCAATGTGATGACCAAATGGCTCGATTTCGGCAAGGATAATTACGCCCTCGTGAGCTGGAGCGACGCCCCCGACAACCGCCGCACCGCCATTGGCTGGATGAGCAACTGGCAGTATGCCGCCGAAGTGCCCACCCGTCAGTTCCGCTCGGCCAACACTCTGCCACGCGAGATAAGTCTCTTTGAGGGTAATGACGGGCAGATCTATGCCGCCTCAACCCCCTCGCCCGAGCTCACCGCCCTGCGCGGACGTCTGGCCGTCAACACCAGGTCGCTCAGCGTCGGCTCAAAGGGTAAGACCGTGGAGCTCCCCGCCGAAAATCAGGGCGTGTGTGAGATTCTTATGGATATCGACCCTGTCAAGGCTGCCAAGGTGACTCTCACTTTCAGCAATGACAAAGGAGAAAAGACTGTGATGGTCTATTCACCTGCCGAGGGCACCCTGTCGTTCGACCGCACCGAGAGCGGCATCATAGATTTCAGTCAGGATTTCCCCGCTGTGACCGTTACTCCCACCTTCACCACCACTAAGAACCTCCCCCTGCAGATATTTATCGACCGCTCGAGCATGGAGGTGTTTGCCAACGGCGGCAAGGGTGTCATGACCAATCTGGTGTTCCCCACCGTGCCCTACAGCAAGCTCACCATCGCTACCGACAGCGGCAGTGCCAAAATCAACAATCTCAAGATCTATTCTATTAACTCTGACAAATAATTTCTACGATGGACAATAACTATAATCTCGCCAACGACAAGAAGGGGCAGATCATGCAGATGATTCCTGTGATGCTCTGTTTCTTTGCCATGGGCTTCGTCGACCTTGTCGGCACCGCCTCAAACTATGTGCAGCAAGACCTCGGCCTCTCCGACTCGCAGGCCAATCTCTTCCCCTCGCTCGTGTTTTTCTGGTTTCTGATCTTCTCGGTGCCCACCGGCATGTTGATGAACAAGATAGGCCGCAAAAACACCGTGCTCATAAGCCTTATCGTGACCGCCGTGTCTCTCATCATTCCCCTTACCGGCGACAGCTATAACGTGATGCTCATCTCCTTCTCTCTGTTAGGCATAGGCAACGCTATCATGCAGACGTCACTCAACCCGTTGGTGACCAACCTGATAAGCGGTGACAAGCTTGCCTCAACCCTCACCTTCGGCCAGTTTGTCAAGGCCATAGCCTCTTTCCTCGCGCCTATCCTTGCCGCCTGGGGCGCCACCACCTATCTTCCCACCTTCGGCCTCGGATGGAGAGTTCTCTTTGCAATCTATGCCGTGGTCAGCTTCCTCTCCATCTCGCTGCTTGCCGCCACTCCCATCCGTGAGGAGCGTCCCGACAAAGCCTCAGGCTTTATGGAGTGTATCCGCCTGCTCGGACGCCCGTTCATTCTCCTCTGTTTCCTCGGCATCGTGTGTCATGTGGGTATTGACGTGGGTACCAACACCACAGCCCCCAAAATCATCATAGAGCGTCTGGGCCTTCCGCTTGAGGAAGCCGTATTTGCCACCGGCATCTATTTCATATTCCGCACCGCCGGCAGCTTTATCGGCGCCTTCCTGCTTCGCTCGATGTCGGAAAAACTCTTTTTTGCCATCAGCGTGCTGATGATGCTTGCGGCTATGGTGATGCTCTTCGTGTGCCACTCACTCATGCCTATCTATGTGGCTATCGCCCTCATCGGTTTCGGCAACTCAAACATTTTCCCTATCGTGTTTTCAAGAGCTCTCGTCTATGCTCCCACCGAGCGCAACGAGGTGTCGGGCCTGATGATCATGGGCCTCTTCGGCGGCACGGTGTTCCCCCTCGCAATGGGCTATGCCGCTGACGCTATCGGTCAGATCGGTGCCGTGGCAGTGATGACTGCCGGTGTGGTATATCTGATGTATTATACTTTTAAAATCAAAAACGCTTAAAGACTTAATATCATGAAAGAATTAGTAATCGGCATGGGAGAAGCCCTCTGGGACGTTCTCCCCGAAGGAAAGAAAATAGGTGGCGCTCCCGCCAACTTTGCATATCATGTGTCGCAGTTCGGTCTGCCCAGCTGCGTGGTCAGCGCCGTTGGCGACGATCCCCTCGGCCGTGAGATAGTAGAGAATTTCACCTCCAAAGGCCTCAACCACCATATTGCCACCGTGCCCTATCCCACAGGTGTGGTGCAGGTGGAAATCGATCAGGCCGGCATACCCCAATATGAAATCAAGGAGAATGTGGCCTGGGACAACATTCCCTTTACCCCCGAGCTCGAGAATATGGCCAAGGAGACAAAGGCCGTTTGCTTCGGCTCGCTTGCCCAGCGCAACGTCGTGTCGCGCGAAACCATCAACCGTTTCCTCGACGCCATTCCCGCCCAAAACAATCCCCTGATTGTGTTTGACGTCAACCTCCGTCAGGGTTTCTATAACAAGGATATTCTCTGCAACTCAATGGAGCGTTGCAACATCCTTAAAATCAACGACGAGGAGCTCGTGACCGTGAGCCGCATGTTTGGCTATCCCGGCATCGACCTCCAGGATAAATGCTGGATTCTGCTCGGAAAATACAACCTCAAGATGCTCATACTCACCTGCGGCATCAACGGCAGCTATGTCTTTACCCCCGGCAACGTATCCTTCCAGCCCACACCCGTTGTGGAGGTAGCCGACACGGTAGGCGCCGGCGACTCATTTACCGCCGCCTTTATCGCCAGCATCCTCAAAGGCAAATCGGTGGCCGACGCCCACACCCGCGCCGTGCAGACCTCTGCCTATGTGTGCACCAAAAAAGGCGCCATGCCCATCCTTCCCCCCGAGCTCACCGCCTGACATAAGGGAGATTCTCATTAAGGAAGATATGATAGATATAGAAAGGGGACGTCGCGCAGGCGACGCCCTCTTTCTATATACATGTCGGGAGGGAGGTCAGACTTTGTCGAGCGCCTGAGAGAGATCGTCAACAATATCGTCGATATGTTCGGTGCCTATGCTCAGGCGTATTGTGGCAGGGGTGATGTGCTGGCGCTCAAGCTCTTCCGGCTCAAGTTGGGAATGGGTGGTGGTGTAGGGGTGAATCACCAGCGATTTCACATCAGCCACGTTTGCGAGAAGCGAGAAGATTTGCAGGGAGTCGATAAATTTCCATGCGTCTTTCTCATCACCCTTAATCTCGAAGGTGAATATCGAGCCCGCACCGTTGGGATAGAGCTGAGTGTAGAGGTCATGGTCCTTATGGTCGGGTAGCGAGGGATGATTGACTTTCGACACTTTAGGATGATTGGCAAGAAATTCCACTACTTTCAGGGCATTCTCGACATGACGCTCCACCCTGAGCGAAAGGGTCTCCACTCCCTGCAGAAGTATGAAGGCATTGAAGGGGGAGATGGTAGCTCCGGTGTCGCGGAGGAGCACCGCACGTATGCGGGTCACGAAAGCTGCCGCCCCCGCCACCTCTGAAAACACAGCGCCGTGATAGCTCGGGTCAGGTTTGGCTAAGGTAGGGAATTTGTCGGGATAGTCGCTCCAGGGAAATGTGCCGCCGTCTACGATAATGCCGCCGAGCGACGTGCCGTGGCCGCCGAGAAATTTTGTGGCTGAGTGGACCACTATGTCGGCTCCCTGCTCTAAAGGGCGGGCAAGATAGGGGGTGCCGAAGGTGTTGTCGACAATCAGCGGAATTTGGTGACGGTGTGCGATCTCGGCCATAGCTTTGAGATCGGTAACTTCGCAGTTGGGATTGCCGAAGGTCTCTACAAAGAGCAGCTTGGTGTTGGGCTTAATCGCTTTTTCTACCGCCTCGGGATCGCTAACATCCACAAAGGTGCTTTCAACGCCCTGGGTTGAGAGTGTGTGGCTGATGAGGTTGGTCGAGCCGCCATAGAGGTTGTCGGCAGCCACGATATGGTCGCCGTTCTGAGCTATGTTTTGGAGAGTATAGGTTATGGCAGCTGCGCCGCTGGCAACGGCCAGACCGGCCACTCCTCCTTCGAGGGCTGCCACACGGTCTTCAAGCACCGCCTGGGTGGAGTTGGTGAGGCGTCCGTAGATATTGCCGGCGTCACGCAGTCCGAAGCGGTCGGCAGCATGTTGGGAGTTGTTAAACACATAGGAAGTGGTCTGGTAGATCGGCACAGCGCGTGCGCCGGTTGCGGGGTCGGCCTGCTCCTGGCCGACATGAAGCTGAAGAGTCTCGAAATGAAGTTTCTTTTTTGTCATGATGGTATGTTTTAATTCCGCTTAATTACATTGAATTTCGGTTGCAAAATTCGCAACTAATAAATTATTTTCCAATAAAACTTAAATATTTGGGAAATATCCCTAAATTTGCAGTCTGTAATAGAAAATATACCCTGATTGGAGGGTTGCGACAAGACTGTTGCAGAATAATTTTCCGACACCTGTTAACGACTAAAAACGATCATGAGCGGTAAACTCGACAAAACGGATCTCTCCATTCTGGAGGAACTTCAAAAAAATGGCCGCCTCACCAATAAGGAACTTGCCTCGGCCATTCACCTCTCGCCCACACCCACCTTCGAGCGGGTGAAGCGCCTCGAAAGAGAAGGCTATATCCGTAAATATATGGCGGTGCTCGACCCTGACAAACTTGATTGCGGATTTGTGGCTTTCTGTTTCTTGAAGATGAAACAGCATTCCTATGAGAATGCCGTGAAGATTATGGAGGCGGTCAAAACCATTCCGGAAATTGCAGAGTGCTATAACATCTCCGGCGATTATGACTTTCTTTTGAAAATCTACACCCGCGACATGAAGTCCTACCAGCAGTTTCTGCTGCGCATTCTCGGCGAGATAGAATGTATAGGGTCGCTAAACAGCTCCTTCGTGCTCGGCGAAATAAAAAATGACCACCTCCTCCCCCTCTTCCCGCTATAAGGCAGATA
>CAYLMR010000068.1:0-12356 GCA_964384885.1 uncultured Bacteroides sp. | reverse complement strand
TATATAAACCGCACTCCAAAAGTTTTGTGTCTAACTTTTGGGGTGCAGTTCAAATAGGGGCAGGTGGGCTAATTAGTCAAATTAGACCAATTGGGCCAATTAGACTAAGTGGAAAACCACAGAGCCCAATTAGCCCAACTGCCATTTGTCAATTAGCAATTGTCAATTAGCAATTAACAATCGCCAATCACCAATCACTAATTACTAATTACTAATTGCTAATTGAGAGAGGATTGCTAATTGCTAATTACTAATTACTAATTGATTAAAGTCCGCCATCAAAGTTCCAGCGGTCGAGTTCATTTATTTTTAAAGCGAGGTTTCGTTCAATAACGCGGCCATCTTTCAGCTTAAGCTTTACCGGGAATTTCAGCCCATATTCTCCTGCATAGGGGAATGGGTCGCCAATTGAAATGATTTCCATGCCCGCAAAATCTCCCGAATCCCCGGTATCTACTAAATCCACAAACTTTAGAATGTTAAAATCAGTTTCGGCAAGAGCTTTAAGTATCTGAAGCGCTGCTTCTTTGGGCTCCCTAGCTAATCCTATGTTATCTGATTCCTTTATCTCTATGTTTTGGATATCATAATTAAAGACGTGCTTAATATTGTAATAATTAATCAGTTCTTCAGGAGTGACCAAATCCTGCCCTTTGCTTTTCATGGCAAGGCTTTGGCGACGAACTATCTCCGGGAGGAATTCCTCAGAAATTATTCCGGGAAGTCCGATAGAAAGTTCAAATCTTGTGGGGTCGAGATAATAGATCATTCCGTCGGCTAAATCAGAAATATGATATTCAGAAAGAATATAGTTCTCATCAGCAAGTGGTGAATCTTTAAGATTAAATCCGCAGTCCACTATCCCGGAAGCGATGTACGCACTATCGGGAATACCGTTAAGCCATTGGGAAAACATTTTCGCATGAATTCTCCACCATTCAATCGAATTGAAGAAAACAACGCGCATATTGTTGCCAAGTTCTCGGCTGATGAAATAACCCTCTCTGGAATAGTCAGAATACTTGGCCGCATGAGGGATGCTAGTGATGAGAAGTGCTTTCCTTTGGCCGTTTCTTTTCGGCTGCTCCCGATACATAGTGAGGAAATTTGAAGCCATCACAGAATCACGCTGGCCACCATCGACCTCCTCGTCAAGAAAGCGGCGGTAGGTCTCGACATCATTACAGGTTGACCAATCAAATGAAATATCTGTTCCTCTAAGTTTTACCCGTTTATCTTGGGGCAGAGTGGAGTTCAGCCGATAGAGATTTTCCATGAGCTGAAAGCGGTTGGGTTTCGCCCAAAGAGGATAAAAATCCTCAATGCGGATGAGCGCGTAGGCACTGTCGCGAAACTCCTCATAATCCTTATAGTCGGCGGTAACGACCCGCTCGCAAATGGGCGCAGTGTTATATGTGCCGACTTCGGTATAGACATATCCCACATTTTCGATAAATCGCGGGTCACTGATGAGATCTCTGACGAAGTCATATTGAGTGGTGTCGTAGTGATCGCGTTCTCCGAGTATCACCACATCCACCGAGTCAAAGAGATTCATGATGTAGTCAACTCCGCCGGGAGCGTTGGAGAAAAACTTTGTGAGTTCCTCTTTGTTGCACCGGTCGGAAGGCCTGCTGATAAATGATGATAAAGCCAGCAACAACATCATTGCTGTCCCTAAAATTACACTTGCTTTTTTCATAAGATATATTGTTTAGTAGATTAAATCCCGATTATATAAAATATCTCCCTGAAAATTAGAGATAATGATTGGAGTCAGATTGGGGGGAGGAGGAGGAGAGAGTTAGAGGGCGCGGCGGAGGGAGATCATGGCGAGGGCGGTGTCGGCGGCTTCGACGCCTTTGTGGCCGGCGGGGCCGCCTACGCGGTCAAGGGCCTGCTGCTCTGAGTTGACGGTGAGCACTCCGAAGATCACCGGGGTTGTGCCCTGAGCGTTGAGGGAGGTGACGCCCTGAGTTACGCTCTGACACACATAGTCGAAGTGAGGGGTGTCGCCTCTCACCACGGCGCCAAACACTATAACGGCTTCGATGTCGGGGCGCGAGCTGATGACGCGCGAGGCGGCATAGGTCAGCTCAACGGCGCCGGGCACTTCGATGAGGAGCATGTTGTCGGCGGTGACGCCACATTCGCCAAGGCGCTCAACGGCTCCTTGCTTAAGGGTGTGGGTTATTTTGGCGTTCCACTGAGCAGTGATTACTGCAACTTTGGCGTCGGTGAGCGAAGTGGGGGCGAAGTCGGGTCGTGAGGTTGACATATCTTTTGGAATTTGAATGTGTTATCGGGGGAAAATCTTATGCCAGATGGCGAGAATGTCGAAGGCTCCGGTGCGGGCGGCATTGAGCTGTTCGGAGATTTTGATATAGAGATCCTGCCGCCCCATTTTGGTGGCTTTGTGGAGCATGGTGTTGAGCAGGTGAACGCCCTTTTCCTTAGCCGGCTTGTAGGCTAAGAGCGATATGCCGAGCTCAACCGAGAGTTCGAGCTGGGCGATCGAAAAGTCGGTTTCGAGTTTGGTTAACATTCTCAGGGCCTTGGTGAAATATTGTATTGCCTCGCGATGTTTGTTCATCTTGGCGAGGGTGCGCCCTTCGTCGGCGAGCACACCGATGAGCTGCATGGTGGCGTCGTCGCCGTTGACGGCGTTTTCGCTGTCGGCCGCCGACTGCTTGAGCGAGTCGAGCGCCTTGGCCTGTTTGGAGCTTGAGCGATAAACCTTGGTGGCCTCGGCCACGGCGAGGATATGGGGGGCGGTGTAGCGCTCGGGATTGATGCGCTCAAGCCGCTCAAAGAGTTTTATTGATTTTTCGATGGCTCTCTCGGCCTGACGGAACTCGTTGCGGCGGTAATGAATCTGGGTTATGTCATAGAGCAACGAGGCGAGCAGGCTCAGAAACGGCTCATCCTTGCGCTTGGGTTCTCGCGCAAGGATGTTGAGCGTCGAGGCAGCTGTCGAAAGGGCGTTGTCGAGCTTGTCGGCGTTGATGAGCAGGGCGGTGAGCACCTGGAGCATGGCAGCGTGAAGGTCGAGCGAACGGCGGTCGGTGTTGCCGGCGCGTGAAAGCATTTCGTCAAACGCCACTATATAGTCGATGGCGAGGCGCGAATTTCCCTGCTGCTCGAGGTCGCCGGCTGCCGAGCGGATGAGATCGAAAGCTTCGTTGAATGGCATATCGTCGACAGCCCGCCTCAGCTCACCCATAGCCGCGTCGTCGATGGCGAGGTTGGTGATTTTAGCCGGTGAGGTAGTCGGAGGGATGAAGAGGGGCTGAAGCGAGTTTGATTCGGTCATTTCAGGCAGCCGTCGGTTGTGGTTGTTGGGGTATTAAAGGTGGTCGATGCCTCCGCGGTCAACGGCGCTGTCGGCCATCGAGTTGGCCTCGGTGATGATATCGCTGAGGGTGGCGGGGTCGAGGGTGGGTATCTTCTTGCGCTTGATGTTGAGGTCGATGAGCGCCGACACTACTCCGGCAAGGGCGCCTGAGTTCCACATCAGCGAGATGGGGGGACGTGAGATAGGAGTGCTCACCTTGGTGTCGTTGTGATAGAAAGTCATCTGTCGGCTGTCGGCGTCGATGTTGACCATAGCCGGGCAGTAGAATTTCACATGCTCGTTATAGCAGTTGAGCGGGTCGGAGTCGTTGTAGATTTTAACGAGGTCGGAGGTGCGGGTCACCACGAGGTCGGCTATCTCGAGATTTTCGAGCAGCGCGGGCATGATGCGGGTGACGCGGGGCACCTGGCGGGTCAGGAAACCGGGCACATAGATCACCAGCGCCTTGCGCTCAGTGACATAGCGGAGCAGCTCCTGAAGGCGGTCTCTCACTCTGGGGTCAAGGGCGAAATAAGAGCCAAACACCACGATGTCGTCTTCGTCAACCTCGGGCCATTTCACATCAAAACACTCCTCGGGATAATGACGGTAGATCATTATCGACTCGGTGCGGTGGGTGTCGTCGACGGGGAAATAGAGGTTGGAAGGGGTGTCGCCGTCAACATAGCGGTCGATCGAGCTGACATCCACGTTGTTGGCTTTGAGAAACTCCACTATCATGTCGCCAATGCGGTCGCGGGCAGCTTCACTGACATAGCTCACACCCTGATGAAGGGTGCCGAGCAGGGCGGCGGCGTTGAGCACGCGGCCTCCGGGCACTGCGCTCAGATTGCTCAGTGTTGAAAGGGGATAGTTATTCTGTGTAGCTGGGAAAACGATGTCGAGGGTACATTCGCCCATCATTATAATACGTCTCATGGCGTGGCGACTTGGGTAAGAACAGGGGGGTGGTGATGAATGAAAATTAGTAATCTCTCTTTTTTACGCCTCATGGCGACATCTCGGAGAGGTTCGCGACAAGGGGTTTGCCTTAACAACACGCTCGGAGGCCCGAGAGTTTGAGCCGGAGCGCGATTTTTTGGTTATTCTCTTGATTTTTGACCCAGATAGCCGCCGTGATGACGCTTGGCGTAGTCAGCTTTGGTGAAATTTGAGCGGGTCATGACGTTGACAACCAGTATATCGCCGATGACTGTCATCATGGTGGTGGAGGTAGTGGGTGTGAGGCCGAAAGGACACACCTCGGGAGCATTGCCGGTGGGGAGCACCACGTCGGCCTTGGCCGCGAGAATCGAGTCGGGATTGCCGGTTATAACCATGATGGGAATTTCGGGATAGAGGTTGCGCGCCAGCGAAACGAGTTCCACAATCTCGCCGGTCTTGCCTGAATTGCTGATGAGCAGCAGCAGGTCGTTGGGCTGAAGCACTCCGAGATCGCCATGCTGAGCCTCGCCGGGATGAAGATTAACCGCGGGAGTGCCGGTAGATGAGAAAGTGGTGGCGATGTTCATGGCTATCTGGCCGGCTTTGCCCATGCCTGAGGTGACGAGCTTGCCGCCGCGGCGGTGAACATGCTCAAGAATCAGCTCTACCGCTTTGTCATAGTCGGGAGTGTAGGGAATGGCGGCTACTGCTGCGCTTTCAGCGGCAAGAATCTGCCGCATAGATTCTTCTATTGTCATGAATCCGGTTTTGAAGTTGGGTTGGGTGAGTGGCTGAGGCTTTTAAGCGTGGGGTTGGCCCGCCACGACTGCAAAGTTACAAAAACCGCGTCAATTGGCCAAATTGCCCCATGTATCCTTGGAAAAAGAGAGCCGCGTGAGGCAATCGGGGAGGATTGCTTCACGCGGCAGATGAGTGGCGGTCAGACAGATGTCTGATTATTTACGGATGGGTTACTTCACGTAGAGTTTTTCGCCGTTTACGATATAGATGCCGGGGGTGGTGACGGCTTTGAGTCGGCGACCCTGCAGGTCATAGATGGTCGAGGGAGCGTCACTGCCTTCGGCGGCGATGCTGCCGATGCCGGCTGGGTCGGCTGAATATGAAACGGTTACGGTGCGGTTGTCGGTAATGCGGCCGAGAGCGTCATTGCCTTCAACTTTGGTGAGGTAGAGGCCGTCGTAGTTGCGCACGGCAAACTGCAGAGAGCCGCCGGCGGGGATGGTATAGGTGGTGGTGAAGAGGATCTCGCCATTGTCGACATTCACCTCTTTGACGGTTACTTTGAAGTAGGGAGCGGCCTTGAAGCGGAAGAAGCGGTGGGGGTGGGGATCAGACCATCCGGCAAACGAGAGGTCGGAGTTGCCGTTCCAGTAGAGACGGGACTGGGTACCGCGGATGCTCCACTGACGCGCGCGAGAGTAGGTAAGGGCGAAGGGCTCGGGAGTGTCGCTCATGGGATTCTGCGTGCCGCTCACCAGTTTGCCTACATAGAGGCCGTTGGCATTGTTCTTGATGTTGAAGTTCTTGTCGTTGGCTTCGAGGGTCCAAACATAGTTGGGTGAGGCCGAGGTGATGTCAGAGGCACCCTGAACGGTGTTGTCCGACAGACGGGCGTAGCGGTAGCCGAAGCGTTCGGCATGGGCGTCATAGATGAGCACGTTGATGCCGTCGGTGAGGTCGGCCACTGCGGTGATCTCCTCGCCAACTTCGGCCACGCCGTTGACAGCTGTGGTGGAGTAGTAGGCGGCAACTGTCTCATCGTCGGTGAGGCTGAGGGCCTGACCGTTCTTGAGGTCGCATGACTCAAAGGTGTAGAACTCAAATTCGGGAATCTCAACCGAGCCTTTGCCGTCAGCACCGAGCTGCTGGGCCACTTCGGCAAAGAGTGAGCCGGTCTGGTCATAGCAGTTATAGGTGAGGGTATAGCCGGTGCGGCGGTAGGTGGCGGTGATAACATCGTCATTCACGGTGGCATCTACCAGCTCATAGTTGGCGATCGCGGGGCAGAGAGCCTTGAAGTCGAGGTTCACACGGGTATCCATCAGGGCGTAGGTAGAGAGGAGGGTGTTGGTGCCGTCGGTACATTCAACAGTATAACCTACTGCTTCAACAGGCTGCCAGTGAGCGCCCACAACGGCTCCGGGGGTCTGACCGGCAACCGACGAGCCGGCAGTGATGAGACCGGCGAGGCTCTGGGATTCGCGGGGCACGGGATAGATGGCTTCGTTTTTCACAAACATGAGGTGGAGCGAAGGATCATCCTCCGAGCAGCGGCGAATCACAACGTCGGTAGAGGTCTTGGAGTTGAGGGTCACAGGCTTGCCCATAGCGTTGTTGAAGAACGAGGCTGAGTTGGGGGGAGTGACTGCGCTGCCGAGGCCCGAGATGTAGAGATTTGAGTAAACGTTGGTGAGGCTCACCACATAGGAGTTATCATCCTTGGGGGTGACAGAGGTGACTTTCCAGCCGGTAAATGCCGAGCCGGCGGGAGCATAAGAGAGGTTGGTGGCGTCGGTGACGGCGGCGAGAGCTTCGCCGGGGAATTTGTCGCCGGCGTTGACAAACATATAGGTCATGCCCTCACGGAGGGGGAGCATTTCGGGATAGATCACCTTTTCGGTGGCGGGAGCGTTGAGGGGCTGGAATGTCCAGATGCCACCGTTGCCGTCGGCGGGGTCCATCCAGCAGTTCACGCAGTGGTTGTTGCCCTCGACGGCTGCGTTGAGCCAGTAGCCCGAGTTGAGGTTAGAGCGCACCGAATAGAAGTAGTTGGCGCCGTCCTTGCCGTAATAGGCACCTTCGCCGAGAATGAAGTTATAGTTCTTGACATTGTTGTCATAGCTCCATTTGGCATCGGTCGAGGTAGAGTGGGCATCGGGGTTAACCGAGCCTTCGGGCATAGCCTTGCAGACCATGGCATAGAGGCCCGAGCCGTTGGGGTCGAGCTCAAATGTCCAGAGCTGCCAGTCGGCATTGGGGTCGGAGTTGTCAACCTGAGTGTTGGTCCAGATGCGGCCTTCGGCAGCCTGCTTGGAGGAGATGAGGGGAGAGCCTTTGCGCACGAGCTCTATGCATCGGCCGGCGCGCTCATGGTTGGTGGCGCGGGTCACGAGGCGGTAGTATTCGCCGTTGGCGGGCATGACCTTGTCGCCCGACTGCTTGTCGCCCACGAGATAATGGCGGCCGTAGGTGTAGTTGTTATAGTTCCACAGGGTGGTGTCGGCGGTGATACGGCGGCGGAAATCGTCGAGGTTTTTCTTGCTTGCGGGGGTCCATCCTGTTTCGGCGATGGCAATGAGTCGGGGGAGAGCCATATATTCCACATGGGCGTCTTCAGCCACATATTCGCTCCAGAGATTGCCCTGCACACCGAGGTGATTGTCGGTGTCGGCGGTGCCTCCGAAAGGATTGGCGTTGTAGACATTGGGCAGGGGCACTGCGCCGCCCATAAATCTCGGCTCGCCGGGGTCGTTTGAGCAGCCGTAGTCGAGATAGTAGTAGGAGGTGTGACACCACACTGCCTGGAGACCGAGCTGGTCGGCAACCGAGGTGCCTGAGCCGAGCCAGTCATAAACCACGATGTTGGCATCTTTGGCAAGGTCGAGATCAGCACCCTGTTTGGTGACAACCTCGTTCCAGCACACGGCTCTCTTGCCGAGGGTGGCGAGGTGGTCGGCCATCTGCTTGGTAAACCATGACTGGAGTTTGTAGGGCTCGGTCCAGCCGTTGGCTTTCATGAGGGCGATACATTCGGGATTCTTGGTCCAGTTGGTCGAGGGGGTTTCGTCTCCGCCGATATGAATCAGCTCGTAGGGGAACACTTCGGCCATTTCGGTGAGCACATCCTTGCAGAACTCAATCACGGCGGGATTGGCTACGTTGAGCACATCCTGCGACACGCCGGGACGATACCAGATGGTGTGGTCGCCTTCGGGGAAGCATGAAAATTCGGGATAGGCGGCGATGGCGGCTACCATGTGGCCCGGCATTTCGATTTCGGGGAACACTTCGATGTGGCGCTCCTTGGCATAAGCCACTATCTCGCGCATCTGAGCCTTGGTGTAGTAGAGACCCTCGCCATAGGGGCGGTTGAGCATATACTCATATTTGTTTTCAAAGTCATACCAATAGGCGTTGGGAGCTATTGATGAAACTTCGAGGAGACGCGGATATTTTTCGATTTCCACTCTCCAGCCCTGGTCGTCGGTGAGATGCCAGTGAAAGCGGTTCATCTTATAGACGGCCATGATGTCGAGCATGCGCTTGATTTCTTCCATCGAGTGGTAGTGGCGGGCGCAGTCGAGCTCGAAGCCGCGGTGGGAGAAGCGGGGACGGTCGGTGATTTCGAGACAGGCCACAGAGTAGTCGGTCACCTTTTCATCCTTCACACCTGCCATCACGTTGGCGGGCATGAGTTTCTTGAGGGTCTGGAAAGCGTAATAGAGACCGGCGGCAGTGGGAGCCTCGATAGTGACGGCTTCGGGAGTGATGGAGAGGGTGTAGCCCTCGGTGCCCAGAGTCTTTGATTCGGATACCGACACCTTGACGGCGGCTGAGGCATCGCCCTCGGCAACCGAGGCCGAAAGGGGAGTGGCAAGATTGACGGCATCGACAAATTTCTGAACCTCAGCGCTCATTTCCGAGCTGAGACCCGATGCCGAGACCTTAAATCCGGGTTTAAACTTAAACGAGCCTTCCTTTTCGGTGAGCTTCATCGGCACCGGAGTGAGGCTGTAGTCGGCAGCGTTAAGCTTGCCTGCGACTGTCGAAAGGACAATCATCAGGGCAAATGCTATGCGTAGTAACCTGTTCATTGATAAATTGTTTAGTGATTATGTTGGTTTATTGAGATTTCGGGTAAGGGGAATCAGTAGGGCACCTTTTCAAGCTTCTTAAGCCAGTGGGCGCGCACATCGTCCCAGCGATAGTAGGGTGACCCCTCGGCTATTGGGGTGGCGGGTAGGGCAACCTCACGCTCGTTGAGCAGGCATTTCACCAGCACCGGGTCGGAGGGGTTGTCGCTGCGGTAGAACACCAGCTGAACGTTTGAGGCCATCGGGAAAATCTCATAGTTTTTCCATTGAGCGGCCACTTCGTCGAGCGAATTGATTTCAACACCATAGTTGTCGAGCTCCATGAGCACCACGAGGGGCATCACGCATACTTCATGACCGAAACGCAGGTTGGCCGACACGTTGGGCGAGGTGAGGGTAGAGTCGGCTGCGTTGATGAAGTTGGTGAGCAGTCTTCTCTGCGAATAGCAGGCGAGGCCGTCGTTGATCGAAGTGTTGCCATAGGAGGTGAACCATGCGGCGTTGTTATATTCCCATATCTCTCTGAGCTGTCGCTCCGAGAAAATATCATAGGGCACCGGCATATTCTTGTGGCTCTGGCCGTTGGCGGCGATGTTGCAGAGATGGCCGAAAAGTGAAGCCACCTGGAGCGAGTCTTTGGCCCAAACCGTGTCGGTGACTATGTTGGGGAGAAAGTCGTTGATATATTTGTTTTTGGTCTGATAGAATTCCCCCAGGGCTTTGCCCCATTTGCGGGCGGCCTGATGAGCCACGGTGTCGGTGTCGGAGAAGTTCATATAGGGCATGTCGGCATGAGAGGCGTCAGACCTCACCTTGAGCTTCGGGTTGGCGGCGGTGAGGGTGATGAGCTCATTTTCCATCGAGAGGATACATCTTATCACCACTGTTGAGCGGGCGTCGATAAAGGCTTCTTCGGCAAATATCTCCGGGAAGTTGGTCAACATTCTTGAAGCGATGCCGCGATGTTGCTCGGCGCCGACGTCGGTCAGCTCGCCGTCGCGACCGCGCGAGGCAATCTCAATGTCGCGCAACTGACCCAGCAGCTCCACGCCGCGGGGAGTGAGCTTGCCCGCTTTTTCGGCCGGTTCGAGCAGCTCCACAGGCTTGAAGTAGGCGTTGCGCCCTATATGCCAGCGTGAGCCGTGACGGCCGTAATGCTCCATGTGGAAGGGCTTATATCCTGCGGGAGCCTCGGTGAGCACCGGCAGCGGATTGGCCGGATAGGGGTAGGCGTAATAGTTGCTTGCCAGCTGTCTTATCTCCTCGGTGGGCTCGACAGCCTGAGCTGTAAGTGAGGTGGCGGCTAATACACCCAAGGCGGCCTTTAAAAGAAATTTCATGGTCTATGATTGATTTAAGATTTGATATTTTGCAATTAGGAAATATAAAATGCAAATATAGCCAAAAATCCCCATATACCGCTAACAATTACCTAATAGATTCACAAAACTTTAACATCACCGGCTCTTAAAACGGCGACAGGCTGCGCCGGGAGTGGGGCACAGCCTGTCGGAGATTATGAGCTTAGGGGATTAAGGGTTGATGACGAGGCGGATGGGAGAGGGATGTGAGGCGGTTGTGATGAGGTAGACGCCGGTGGGTAGAGTAAATTCGGTGCCTGATTCTATCACGGGGAGCGATTTGATAATGCGGCCCATCGAGTCGATCACCTTGAAGGCTCGGTGAGCCTCGCCGCAGGTCACTCTCACAAGTCCACCCTCAAATGATTCCACCGCTATGGGAGCCTGGTCGGCTATGGATGAGATGCCGGTGGGGTGGGAGACGGTGATGGTGGCGCTGTAGTCGGAGCGGTGGCCCAGAGCGCATGACTGCACGGTGTAGGTGTCGTGGTCATAGGAGTCGAATTGGTCGATAACCAGCGAGTCGGTCTCGGCGATGATTTCGGAGGTTAGGAAAGATCCGCCGGAATAGCGGCGCAGGGTAACCACATAATAGTCAGGAGCTGTGCCGGTTTCGGGCTGTTCCCAGCGGGCTGTGTAGCCGTAGTCGGTCACGTCGGTAGCTTCGAGGGCCACGGGAGCCGGGAGCACGGGCACTGCGAGGGCGCGGGCAAGAAGCGGAATGCTTATCGAGCCGGTGAGTCCTCCGTCCTGAACAACGAGGGTAGCCTCATAGTCGCCGGGAGCGTCGGGGGTGAAGGTTACGTTGAGCCACAGGCCTGACTCGGAGTTAACGGCAGCGGCGCTGAGGGTTGATTGCTCAAGCTTGAAATATTTGGCTGAGGCTCCCACAACCGTGAGCTCAAGCTCTCCGGTGAGATTCTGACCCTTGAAATAGAGCGATGATGAGGTGGTGCGGTCGCAGGCAATTTCTTCAAATTCGAGAACGGTGCCGCTGACGGGTGCGATAAGCTCAGGCTCATTGCCCGGGTCGGGAGGGGTAACGGTGCCGGGGGTGAAGGTTTCGCCCATTTTGTTGCCCCAGATATATTCGGCCAGTTCGGGATAGTCGATAAAGGGGTTGCGGTTGTTCTGAATGGCATATACAGCCTCGTTGCGGTTTTTCTCTTTCTCGCTCACAGGGTCTTTGCGGCTCCAGTCGAGCAGCAGGGAGATGGCCCAGTTCTGTAGGGTGGGATAGGCACCGTCGCGCACCATCCACATATACTGTGAGGCCCATTTGAGATTCTGATAGCAGGTCACGACATAGAAGTATGAGCGGGCGAAGTCGCCTTTGTATTCGTCGTTGGGCTCGAACACATAGGGCGCGCCGCCGCTCTCGATGCCTTTGCCCACATAGCACACGCCGTTGTTGAAGGGAGCTTTGGCCTGGGTGCTGTAGGGGGGAATCTCTTTCACCACTCCGAGGGGATAGTTGCTCTTGGCCTGGTTGGCATTGGCTTCGGAGGGATAGAGGTGGAAGAGATCTGTATATGCTTTGACCGAGGTGCTTCCTCCCCACCAGCTTTTGGGGAAGGAGTGCTCGCGGTTCATATAGTTGCCGAAAGTCTGGTTGATGTTGATATTCATGTCGCTATACATATCCCACCAGAATTCAGTGCCCGGCTTGACGTCGGTTTTCTTGAAGTAGGTGGGCAGGCTGCTGTAGCCAACAGAGCTATGATTGCTGATGATGTTATAGAGCGCAGTCTTGAGCTCGGAGGTTGTCAATCCGGCTGCTTTGTCATAATAGCCGGCAGGTATTTCTCCCCAGATGCAGGCGGGAAGAAGAATTGAGGCAAGGGTGATGACAGCGCGTGTGATGGGGCGGAAATCCATTGG
>CAYLMR010000067.1:0-12387 GCA_964384885.1 uncultured Bacteroides sp. | reverse complement strand
ACCACGATACCTACGATAGCTACCACAAGAGCCACGGCGGGAGTTGTGCCGAAGATAGGCTCGAGAACGGCAAATCCGAGGAAGCCGATGGTAGGTGAACCGCTGATAAGGGCCGAGACGGCGGCATCAGCACCGGTGTTTTTCTTGAAACAGTAGCGGAAAACAAAGTAGACCAGCATGAAACAGCCCATGATACCGATAAGCGAAACCAATGTGAGTTTCAGGTCTTTGGCGAGGTCTTCACGGCTTGCCTGAACGATTGAGACAAACAATGCTGCCGGCAATGCGTAGTCAAGCACGACTTTATTAAACTTCTTTGAGTCATCTCCGTTGAAGACGCCCTTCTTACCGGATATGTAACCGGCCAGCATCACAACGATAATAGGGACTATCGCGTATAGAATTATATGCTCCATAATATCAAATAAATTAGGTGAAACAATGAAACGATTAAGTATTAACTTTATTCTACCCTATTATACGGTATATTCGATAAGAGGAGCAGGATTAAGATAGCCGATGTGACCGCTTTCCTTACCGGAGTCGGCAGCGAGCTGCACGTCGATAAGAGCAGGTTTGCGTGAGGCGATAGCCTCTTCAAGAGCAGCTTTGAGCTGGTCGGGGGTGGTTACATAATAACCCTTGGCGCCGAAGGCCTCACCCATCATGTCATAACGGGCATGAATGTCAAGGGTGGTAGGAGCGGGAGCATCACCGCCTGAGGGGTTGACACCTACACCGTTGTAGATACCGCCGTTGTTGAAGATCACTACAGTGACAGGGAGATTATAGCGGCAGATAGTGGCGAAGTCCATGCCTGAGAAACCGAAGGCAGAGTCACCTTCTACAGCCACTACGCTCTTGCCGGTAGCGACAGCGGCACCGATGGCCGAGCCCATACCCATGCCCATGATCGACCATGTGGCACAGTCAATACGGTGGCGGGGAAGTGACATATCTACAGAGTCACGGGTATCATCAAGGGTGTTGGCACCCTCGTTGACGAGAATAACGTCAGGATTGCTTTCGAGCACAGGTTTCACAACGCTGAGAGCGGTCCAGTGGTTCATAGGCGAAGCGGTTGCAGCGTCGGTGAGACGGGCGGCAAACTTGGCGTTCTTAACCTTAGCTTCGGCCTGCAATGAGGGTACCCACTCGGGATCAAAATTAGTCTTCACGCCCTTGAGGCCGTCGAGAATGGCGTCGAGAGAGAGGTTCATATCACCGACCACAGGAGCTGCGATAGGCACGTTGCGGTCAATTTCCTGAGGCTCTACATCAAGCTGAATAAACTTGATATCGGGATTCCACTTGCCGCGGCCAAACGAGAGCATCCAGTTGATACGGGCGCCGATAACCACTACCACATCAGCTTTTTCCATGATGGTGGAACGGTTGGAGAGGGCGCTCAGAGGAGCATTGTCGGGCAGAAGGCCCTTGGCCATCGACATCGAGAGGTAAGGAATCTTGTAGGTGTCGACCAACTCCTTGATCTTATCCTCAGCCTGGGCATAAGCGGCACCCTTACCTAGAAGAATGGCAGGACGCTTGGCTGAAGCGAGAATCTCAACGGCGCGCTTCACTGACTCGGCGTTAGGAGCAACCTCCGAATAGATGTCAACGGGAGAATAGAAAAGTTTTTCGGCATCCTCACGGTTCATGATCTCACCGAGAGCGGGGGTGGTCATATCAATATAAACACCACCGGGACGACCGCTCACAGCGGCACGGTAGGCGCGGGCTACAGCCGCAGGAATATCTTTGGCGTGAGAGCAACGGAATGCGGCCTTCACGAGGGGACGGGCGGTATTAAGCTGGTCGAGCTGCTCGTAAGTACCCACATTCATATCAACCATAGTGGGGTCGGAGGCACCCGAAATCTGAATCATAGGATAGCAGTTGACGGTAGCGTTGGCGGTGGCTGTAAGACCGTTCATGAAGCCGAGCGACGAAACGGTGAGAAGCACACCCGGGGTGCGGGTAAGATAACCGTGGGTAGCGGCGGCCATACCTGCCTGCTGCTCAAAACGGAAGCCATAATAGTTCATGCCGATTTTCTGCATGGCATAGGCAGCCTCGGTAACAGGAATACCTACAAGACCATAAACATCGTTGATGCCTACACGTTTCAATGCTTCGGCGAGAATATACATACCGGTCACCTGCTCGGGAAACTGAGGAGCGGTGGTTTTGGCAGCGGGAGTTGTATTAGTTGTTGACATAACTTGAATTTCTTTATAATGGATGATGTTTTTTAAAAGAGGAAACGGAGTCTGAAACCGGTCTACGGCTCATAACTCCGTTTCCCATAAATTTTTATTCTATAGCACTAACTTTATTTGGCTGCGGGAGCGGTCTTAACAGGTTCGGTTGTGCCGTTTTTAGCAAATTCGGCCTGCTGTTCTGCAGTATAACCGAGTGAAGTAAGCACCTCTTCGTTGTTGCCGCCCAAAGTAGGAGCAGGACCATAGGTAGGCTGATAGTTACTCATGGTGAAAGGACAACCAACGGTTACAAATTCACCGATTTCACCACCCTGATTAATTCTTACGAGGGTATTGCCGTCATAGAGGCTTTCGTCTGACATCATCTCCTTGGTTGAGAGCACGGGACCTACAGGCACACCTGCTTTACTAAGAATGTCGGTAACCTCAAATTTGGTCTTGTCGGCAGTCCAGGCGCCGATACGCTGGTAAATAGCCTGTTTGTTGCGGTCACGGGCGTCGGCGGTGTTGAAGTCGGGGTTGGTAAGCCAATCCTCAAAACCGAAGGCCTTACAAGCGAGTTCGAAGTCTTTGGCACCACGCTGAAGAATGATGTAAACGTAGTTGTTGGCATCAACCTCGCTGTCGAGATCGCCGGCGGGTTTACATTTATAGGTCCAGCCGAGCACGCCGCCACCTTCGATATTGCCTGAACGAGGCACACAATCACCAAACTTACCGTTAGGATACTGCGGGAACTGAGTCAGATAACCGATCTTATCAAGGGTGAGCTGGTCACGGGTCTTGATACGGCAGAGGTTAAGACATGCGTTGTGCATTGACTGATATACATAACATCCTTCGCCGGTTTTGTTACGCTGCTGAAGGGCTGCAAGCAGACCGATAAGAAGGTGCATACCGGTGTTTGAGTCGCCGAGGGCTGCGCCGCTCTGGGTAGGAATGTTATACTCACCGTCATACCAACCGGTGGTTGAAGCGGCGGCTGCGGTTACCTGAGCGATAGGCTCATAGGCCTTAAGATCTTTGTATTTCGACGAAAGAGGGAAGCCCTTGATGGTGCCGTAGATACATTTAGGATTAAGTTTATGAACAACTTCCCAGCTGAAGCCAAGTTTATCCATGGCTCCGGGGTGGAGGTTTTCAACGAAAATATCAGCCTCCTGAATAAGTTTGGTAAGAATCTCCTTACCGTCGGGTGTCTTAGCATCGAGGGTAAGAGACTTCTTGTCGGAGTTGAGCTGAAGATAATAGTAACTGGGGAGATTGGGATTGAACTGAAGTTCTTTACGGGTGGCATCGCCTACACCGGGACGTTCGATTTTAATTACATCTGCGCCAAGCCAGGCGAGCATCTGGGTACATGAAGGTCCTGATTGTACTTCGGTGAAATCCACCACTTTGATACCTTGAAGGGGAGCTGTGTTCATAGTTATTAGTTTTAAATAAGTTTTTAATTTGTGTTTCTGTAATAGAAACATCACGACCGCGGATAAAGTTTTCAAAATCCCGGAATTTTAACATTTCCCCTCCCCCGCCACACCTTAAATATAATATAAGGCTTTATATCGCCATTTTCGCTATGCCCGATTTAAGGATTATTGCTAATTTTGGGGCCTGAATCAATAACCCTCCAAAACTGAAGAATTATGAATTTTCTGCTCAATCTGATATGGGTGGTATTCGGCGGCCTGATGATTGCCATTGAATATCTCATTTCGAGTGTGCTCATGATGGTGACGATTGTGGGAATACCGTTCGGTCTCCAGACAATCAAACTGGCTCAGCTCGCCCTGTGGCCTTTCGGCACCGATATTCAAAACGAGAGCTGGCCGTCGGGCTGCCTTGCCGGCATAATGAATGTGATATGGTGGTTTGTCGGCGGTTTTGCCATAGCCCTCACCCACCTCGGCTGGGGATTGCTTTTCTGTATCACCATTGTGGGAATCCCCTTCGGTGTGCAGCACTTCAAGCTCATGAAGCTCGCTCTGCTCCCCTTCGGCAAATCGGTCAGCTGACCGCAAACAAATCGAGAGCGGCGAAATCCTTATGACAAGGGTTTCGCCGCTCTCTTTATATAAATATTAACTAACGTGCGGGGGAAATTTATTTGCCGTAGAAGATAAGGTCGCCGCAGTTCCAGTAGGTGTAGTTGTCACCTGAGGTTTCGAGCACAGAGCCTTTTCTCATCTTGGTTACTGAGAATCTGAGATACTTGAAGGGCTCGTCAGCCAGGAAGCTGCCGAACTGACCAACCTTGGTGGCGTCAGAAACGATCTGAAGAATACCGGTAATGGTGGTGAGCTTGGTCCAATTGGTGCCGTCGTTGGAGGTATAGAGCACAACTTCGTCGGGAGTGCCGTTGCCCGAGTTGGGACGCGGACGGAAGAGGAACTGCACCTCATTGATAGCGTCGATAAACTTAAAGTCGGCATAAGAACCATACACGGGGTCATGACCGCTGTTGTCGCGATAAGCTGAGTGGTAGTAGGTCGAGGGGTTGTCGTCGATGAGGGCGAGCATACCGTTGCCGTCGTTTGAAGCGGGGTCGGAAACGCTTACAGCAGCGAGGTTGGTGAGCAGTGAGGGCAGATCATCGTTCCAATCCTCGGGAGTTTCAGTTCCGGGAGGTGTGAGGGTGCCGGCAAAGAAACCGAAGTTGTCGGCGGTGCTGATAAACTCGGCTCTTTCCTGAAGCCATTTCTTGAGGTTGGAGATATTCTCGCCGAAAGGATCGTCGCTCCATGAGTTGAAAGGAGGCCAGAGTTCGTAGTTGTTCTGAGCGGCGGGCTTGATGAGCGATGAGTAGCTGTCGATAAATTTGAGAATCTCGTCAAACTTGCCACCTTTATAGAAATCATCCCATGCCTTTGCAAAAGCGTCGCGGAAATCCTCGCGGGCCACTATGTCGCGGAAGAAAGTGTTGCCGAGGCCCGAACCTTTGAAGAGGTAGTCGGTTGAGTAGCCTCTACCCTCGCCACCGTCGCCATAGGTATAAGCCCAGTCAAAGTCCCACACGGGGCAGAAAGAGTATTTGGCTGATGAACCAAGCTCGGTTTTGTGGAGGTAGGTGCTCTTGGGGTGGTGAATCTCACAGTTGCCGGTGAGGTTGTAGACAAGGAGGAAGTTGACGGTTGTGTTGAGGTCAAGCACATCCCAGAGATCCTCTTCGCCCTTCATCTTCATGGCTTTTTCGAGACGGGTGAAATCTTCCTGCCAGAGTTTAAGATATTCTGAGGCGTCGGAAATCACGCCATCTTCCTGAAGCTCGCCAAAGTCGGGGTCCTTGACATTGACAGGCATGTTATAGAGGGTGGAGCGGAATTTGTAGTCTTCGTCAAAATAGGTATCCATCTCAAAAAGGATGCCTTTTTCTTCGTCGATGTCATAAACGGAGCCTGAGTTGAGGCCGATCTTCTCGGTGAGCATATAGAGACCCTTGTCACGACCGTTGAGGGTTACCCACACGGGAATCGAGTGGTTGGTGTAGGGAAGGTCGAGCGAACGGGCAATCTCAAATGCCACGGTGTTGCGCATGTTGGTGGGGTCGATATAGTTGGCGATAAGAGCATAGTTCTTGGCCTTGAGCATCGACGAGTGGAGCGCGGTTTTCTTGTCGAACTTGATGCGGTAGGGTTTCTTGGGATAGCCGAGAGTGGAGTTGCCGCGGCCGCGGAGCTGGAAAGCCATGCCGTCGAGCGCCTCCATGCCGGGATAGTCGTTGGTCACTACCGAAATCTGGCCGGGATGCCAGTTCACTTTGTCGGCCACGTCTGAAATACCGTCGTCGGTAACGAGGTTGATAACGGGAATTTCGTTGGTGAGGGCACACACATTGATATTATCGAGCGAATATTGGTCGGCATTCTTACCCACATTTACATTAAGGTGTGACATGCCGTTGCCTTTGGCCGAGGTATAGGTGATAGAGTCGATCTGATTGAGGGGATAGCTCACCGCAGGCGAATTTTTGAGGTCGACACGCAGGTGGGTCGACTGGGCCGATGCGCCGAGACAGAGGGCGCTGACGGCGGCGAGCGCTATGATTGATTTATTCATTGCAGTAGATTATTGATTGACGGCGAATTTAAACGATTGCTTGTTGACTGTGAGGATATTTACTCCGCGGGTCAGTGAAGAATAGGGAATAACCACGCTGTTTTCGGTTGAGGTTGTGGCTGAATAGGTAACGCGGCCGGCGAGGTCACACACCGAGATATGTGAGCCGGGAGTGAGAGGAGCCACCATCACGCCGTCGGCAACCAGGGTGATGTTGAGGGTTGATTCCTCGCCCGGGAGATCGATGCCTGCGATTTCGTCGCCTGTGGTTTCAGAGAAATTCCAGCCGCCTACTTTCTCGATGGGATATGAGAGGGTAAACGACTCTTTGGAGGCGTTGAGGCCGGTGATGGCTACGGTGTTGTCGGCCATCGAGACGGTGAGGCCTGAGTTAAAGTTGACCTGAATAATTTTTTCACCTTCCCTATCGTTGAGCACCATGCTCTTATAGGAGGTTTCGGCGGAAGCAAAGAGGCCCAGACATATAGCCAAGCATCCTGAGATGATAAACTTTTTCATCGTTATTTCAGTTGGTCGATTTTATGATTTATTATTTTTTACGATTTGATTGGTGCCGTTTATTTGGCATACATTTTGAGTTCGGCAAGGTTCCAGTAAGACTTGACACCCCATTCGCTGAGGTCGATGGTGAGGGGTGCGAAGCTTGACTTTGATTCGATAACTGCAAATCTCACTTTGATGATAGGCTCCTTGCTCTTATAGGGAGAGAGGCGGGCATCGATCACGCCGGAGTCTTTGCTTATCACCTGGTCGATGCTTTTGGCGGTGCCGATTTTCACCCACTGATCGCTGCCCTCGCTCTGACCGTAGATTTCGATGGTCGAGGGAACGCCGTTGAGATTCTTGGCACGACCCTTGATGTCGAAACCAACCTCGGTGGTAGCTTCGGGAAGGGTGATGTCGAGATATGAGCCGTAGATCGGATCATGACGGTCGTTGCTGTGATAGTCGGAGTGATAATAAGTCTCGGGGTCGTTGTCGAAGAGATCTTCGAGAGGGCCTTCGGTGGGGTCGGGGTCTGAGGCCACGACATTGTCGGTCGAGAGCTTCACCTCCTTCATTCCTTCGGGAGCCTCGTCGGTGACGGTATAGTCGATATACATGCCGAAGTTAGAGGCGCTGCTGATAAACTCAACTCTCTCGATGAGCCAGTTGCGGAGGGTGGCGACATTGCTGTCGAAGTGAGCGGTCGAGCTAACGGAGTTATTATAGTGCTCGTCGTTCCATTTCTCACCGTTGAGGGCGGCTGAGGGAGCAAGCTCCTTGGCCATCGCGTCATAACGCTCGAGAAGTTCGGGGAACTTGTTGGCAACAAAGTCGTCCCACACTTCGCCATAGCGCTCCAGGAAGCGGGGGTCCTTGACGATGTTCATGAAGAACTTGGTGCCGAGATGGTTTGACTGAGAGTTGGCGGGGCCAAACAGAAGTACATCGGGTTTCTGCACACCCTCCCAACCGTCGTAGGTAAAGGCCCAGTCAAAATCCCAGATGGGACCGAAGTGATATTTCTCGCCGAGCTTGGCCTTGTGGATCAGTACGCTCTTGGGGTGTTTGAGCTCGCAGTTGCCGGTGAGATTATAGGTCATCACATATCTCACGGCTGATTCGAGGTCGATGAGATCAACCCAATCCTCGCCGCTTTCGCCCATGACGGCTTTTTCGAGACGGCGGTAGTCCTGCTCCCACACAGCCATTGCCTCCTTGGCCGAGGGTATATCGCCATCTTCCTCAAGCTCCGCGAAGTCGGGGTCTTTGATAGCCACGGGAAAACCGGTCACCGAGCTTTCGGAGGGGAAATAGGTGTCGGTGGGGTCGATGTTGGTGTCGAGCTCAAGCAGGATGCCTTCGGTCTCGTCGATGTCATAAACATTGCCCGAGTTGAGGCCTGTCTTTTCGCAAAGCACATATGAGCCGCGATAGATGTCGTTGAGCCACACATTGACAGGCACTGCGTGGGGAGTGTAAGGGAGGTCGAGCAGCTGAGCTGTGGCAAAGGCCACCGAGTTTCTCAGCAGGGTGTTGTCGATATAGTTGGCGAGGAGCACATAATTCTTGGCCGAGCGGAGCGAGGAGTGCATTGCGGTTTTCTTATCGAATTTGATGCGATAAGGCTTTTTGGGCATACCGAGAGTTGAGTTGCCGCGGCCGCGGAGATTCATCTTCTTATCGGTGATATCCTCCATGCCGGGATAACCGTAGCTCTTGACGGTGATGGTGGCGGGGATATAGGTAACCTTGTCCTTAACGTCGTCGATAGGCTCGTCGGTAGTGATATAGATCGAGGGAACGGTAGCGCCTATGTCGACATGAGAGAATGAAGTGACGGGAATATTGATATTCCTACCGGTCACGGGTGTGATTTTCATGGCCGAGGCCACGCCGCTTGTACGGGCTGAGATGGTTATCGTCGAAACAGAATCTGCCGGCATTGTATGGAATTTGCCGTCATTGCGATAAACATGCAGCCACTCGGTCTGAGCTGAAGCTGAAAGACACAGCATTGAAACCGAAAGTGCAGCTAAAGACTTGATAATTTTCACGGTTTGATTTATGATTAATGGTTGATTTACTGACTGATTTGCGGTATCGGGAACCTCTTTCCGCCAATGCCGCAATTATCGGCAAAATTACTCATTTTTCTTGATAGTATAAAATGAATATTGTAATTTTGCGCTTACACAAAATAAGATTAACATTTAATCACACATCATGAGCATAATAGCTATAATTCCGGCACGCTATGCCTCGACGAGATTTCCGGGTAAACCTCTGGCCGACATCGGCGGAATGACCATGATCGAAAGGGTTTGGCGCCAAGCTTCAAAAGCTCTCGACGAGGTGGTCGTAGCCACCGACAATCAGCTCATCTTCAACGAGGTGGAGCGATTCGGAGGCCGCGCCGTCATGACCTCGCCCGACCATAAGAGCGGCACCGACCGCTGTTGTGAAGCCTATCGTCTCTCAGGCTCCAAAGCCGACATTATAATCAACATTCAGGGCGACGAACCTTTTGTCGAGCCCGAGCAGATCAACGAGCTTGCCCGGCTTTTCGACAATCCCGAGGTCAAACTTGCCACATTGGTGCGCCAATTCAATCCCGACAAGGGCTTTGAGGCACTTTTCGACCCCAACCTCGTGAAGGTGGTGAGAGACACCGCCGGCAGGGCTCTCTATTTCTCGCGCTCGGTGATTCCCTATGTCAGGTCTCATCCCTGGCAGGAATGGCTCGCCAACGCCACCTTCTTCACCCATGTGGGAATGTATGGCTACCGCGCCGAGACCCTTGCCGAGATTGTCACACTCCCCCGCTCGCCCCTCGAGATAGCCGAGTCGCTCGAACAGCTCAGATGGCTCCAGGCCGGATATGACATAGCTACCGCAGTGACCTCCTACGACACCATCGGCATCGATACCCCCGCCGACCTCGAGGCTGCCATTGCCCGTCTCAACTCAACCGACGGAGCTGCAAAATGATGACTCCCGACCGCACTGTTCCCCCCGAGGTCAGACCTCTGTCGAAGCTCATCCTGCCCCAACGCAGAGAGCTCACACTCGACAATGGCGTGAAGGTTATCTATCTGCCCGACAGCGATAAATCGGGAGTGTTTGAAATGATGTGGCTCTCTGACGGAGGCACCGCCGAGAGCTCCAATCCCCATGCCGCCCTCTTAGCTTTCAGATTGCTGAGCGAGGGATGCGGCAACCTCTCCGCCGCCGACACCGCCGAGATTCTCGACATGTCGGGAGCCTCGGTAAACCATACCGCCTCGACCCACTTCACCCAGGCGTCAGTTAGGGGGTTGATTTCAACCGCCGACAAGGTGCTCAACACCACCGCCGACTTTCTTTCCAACCCCATATTCGAGCAGCAGTCGGTCGACATGCTCAAGCAAAACCTCATCGCCTCGATCAGGATAGCCGACTGTAAGGTCAAGACCCAGGCCGCCAAAGCTTTCGACCGCATGATATGGGGCGAGAATCACCCCTGCGCCTTCAGCCCCGACTGTGACAGCATCGACGCCCTGACCCGCGATGACCTCCTTGCCGCCCACCGCGAGCTTTACGCTCCCTCACGCTCATCTATCTATCTGAGCGGCGAGATTACCGACAGCTTCCTCAGCCTGCTCAACTCCACCATCGGCGCCATGCCTGCCGACGGCTTCCCCGGCAAGGAGATTAACCTCATTCCGTCACAGACCGAAGAAGCCGCCGTAAGAGAGATTAAGATGAACGATGTGAAGCAAAGCTCCATAGCCGCCGGCCTCCGCACCATCTCGCGCAGCCATCCCGACTATGAGCACCTGCGCCTCACCGTGCTTGCCCTCGGAGGATATTTCAGCAGCCGCCTCATGCTCAACCTGCGCGAGGAAAAAGGGCTCACCTATGGCGTGAATGCCGGACTGGAAGGGCGACTCGACGGAGGTGTTATCAAAATCGCGTGTGAATGTAACAGCGACAACACCGACCGCGTGGTCGACGAAATCCGCGACGAGATAAGGCGCCTCGCCTCCAATCCCCCCGAGAGTGAGGAGTTGACGCGGCTGAAGCTCTTTGCGTCGACACGCCTGGCGGAGAGCTATGATTCGGTGTGGGCGGTGGTGAAAATGTGGTCGCTCGAACGGCTCGTGGGCCTCAGCAGCGACCACTACAATGTGCAGCGCGAAGCTATAGCCTCGCTCACCCCCGAAATCATCTCGCGCATGGCCCGGAGCTATCTCGACCCCGACCGTCTGTCGGTGGCAATGGCAAGACCCTGATAAAAAAACTTCATAAACATTTAACTCCGCTCAAAAAAAATTGCTAATTTTGCGAGGCGTAACCATTTGGCAGATGCCGGCCCTCATTGTTTCCGACCCGGAAACGGACCGCCAGCTGCCGGGAGCCGCCCCGCGTCTCCTCATTCGAGAAAATTTTAACCATTAAATAATCACATCTTTTTATCACACGAGATGAAAAAAAGTGCATTGCAAATCGCCCGCGCTTCCTATCAGCCCAAGCTTCCCATTTCGCTCACCGGTCCGGTGATCGCTGTTGAAGGCGCCCCCACCCAATCGGTTGCCGATCAGGAGGAAATCAAAAAACTTTTCCCCAACACCTATGGTCTCCCCGAGCTCCATTTTGAGAGAAATCCCAATCCCGGTGTTGGCAAACCCATCAATGTCGGTGTAATCCTCTCAGGCGGCCAGGCCCCGGGCGGTCACAATGTAATCAGCGGCCTCTTTGACGGAATCAAGAAAATCAACCGCGACAGCCGCCTCTACGGCTTCCTCATGGGCCCCGGCGGTCTCGTTGACCACAACTACAAAGAACTCACCGCCGACATTATCGACGAATATCGCAACACCGGCGGTTTTGACATCATCGGCTCAGGCCGCACCAAACTCGAAACCAAAGAGCAGTTTGACAAAGGTCTCGAAATTCTCAAGAAACTCGACATCAAGGCTCTCGTTATCATCGGCGGTGACGACTCAAACACCAATGCCGCAGTGCTCGCCGAATACTACAAGGAGATCGGTGCCGACGTTCAGGTGATCGGTTGCCCCAAGACCATCGACGGCGACCTCAAGAACGACGTGGTTGAAGCCTCTTTCGGCTTTGACACAGCCACCAAGACCTACTCAGAGCTCATCGGCAATATTCAGCGCGACTGCTACTCAGCCAAGAAATACTGGCACTTCATCAAGCTCATGGGCCGCTCAGCCAGCCACATCGCTCTCGAATGTGCCCTCCAGACCCAGCCCAACGTCTGCATCATCTCTGAAGAGGTTGAGGCCAAGAACATGAATCTCCAGGATGTGGTCAACTATGTGGCCGACATCGTGGCCGAGCGTGCCGCCCGCGGCTGCAACTTCGGCACCGTGCTCATTCCCGAAGGCCTCATCGAGTTTATCCCCGCGATGAAAAACCTCATCGCCGAGCTCAACGACCTCCTCGCCAAGAATCCCGAAGTGGCCAAGCTCCCCGCCGACGAACAGCGACAGTTTGTGATCGACAACCTCTGCGAAGCCAACTCACGCGCTTATGCCTCACTCCCCGTAGGCGTGGCCCGTCAGCTCACCCTCGACCGCGACCCCCACGGCAACGT